>CAVITM010000169.1:0-4587 GCA_963645455.1 Moraxellaceae bacterium
CTTCAATACGATGCCGGATACTTTTCCATCACTGACAAGGACTTCCTTGGGGCCCCATCCGCAGCGGATCTTTACCCCATCCTCTGCGGCTTCTAATACCTCTTCCTTTGAAGCAGGCATATCAGCTTCAGATTCCAGGCAAAGCTGATGTACCTCTGCGGCACCGTTTTTGGAAGATACCCGGGCTGCATCGATGGCTACATTTCCGCCGCCGATGACTACCACACGTCCGTTAAAAGAAAGGCCTCCGCAATTTGCTTCACGCAGATAATCAATGGCCGTAAAGGTACCGGCCGCATCATCTCCCGGAACGCCGGGCCGGCGTCCTGCGCTGCATCCGATGGCGATATAAAAGGCCTTATAGCCCTGGGCACGGAGCGAATCAATGGTGATATCACGTCCAACTTCTATTCCGGTCTTGATCTCGACACCCATCTGACGGATCACGTCGATCTCCGCATCGATCACATCCTTTTCCAGCTTATAAGCAGGAATTCCATAACGCAGCATACCGCCGGGATACTCATTTTTCTCAAATACGGTGGGCCGGTAACCTTTTTCTGCCAGGTAAAAAGCTGCAGAAAGTCCTGCCGGACCGGCGCCGATAATGGCGATCTTCTCCTCAAAATGATCCATATGAATGCTGGCAGGAATCACGGTAGGCGGAATATATCTGGTCTCAGCCTTCAAATCCTGCTCGGCAATAAACTTTTTCACAGCATCGATGGCGATGGCCTGATCGATGGTCGCTCTGGTGCAGGCCTCCTCACAGCGCCTGTTGCATACACGGCCACAGATAGCCGGGAAGGGATTTTGCTTTTTAATCAGTGCAAGGGCGTCCTGATATCTGCCCTGGGCAGCCAGCTTCAGATAACCCTGAACAGCAATATGTGCCGGGCATGATGCCTTGCACGGTGCCGTGCCGCTCTTGTGGGTATTGATGCGGTTGTTGTCGCGGTAATTATAATCCCACTTGTCCTCGCCCCATTTTTTCGCATCCGGAAGCTCTTGTCTGGGATATTCGATCGCCTTACCATCCTTATCACACAGCTTCTGACCTAAGCGGGTCGCTCCTGCCGGACAGTATTCCACACATCGGCCACAGGCAACACATTTTTCCTGATCTACGTGAGCCACATAGGCACTGCGTGACATATTGGGTGTATTAAACAGCTGGGAAGTACGAAGCGCATTGCAGATCTCTACGTTACAGTTACAGATACCAAAAATCTTGTTCTCGCCATCAATATTTGTAATCTGATGTACAAATCCATTGTCCTCGGCTCTCTGTAAGATAGCAAGTGCCTCTTCTTTTGTGATATCATGACCCTTGCCGGTCTCACGGCAATAATCCGCGAAATCACCGACTCCGATACACCATCCGAAATCGTCATCTGCGCATCCATCACCGATGGCTTTTCTGGAAGCTCTGCAAGAGCAGCGTCCCACGCCGATCTTCCCCTCATATTTGCTCAGCCAATAGGACAGCTTTTCAATATCAATGGCTTCATTCTCCATGGAGATGGCTTTTTCCACCGGAATCACATGCATGCCCACGCCGGCACCTCCCGGGGGAACCATCTGTGTGATTCCCGCAAGAGGAATAAACGTCATGCGTTCAAAGAAGGATGCAATATCCGGATGATCGTGAAGCCGCGGATTGCTTCGGTCCGGAAGCTCCTCCATATTAAACAGCTCCGCAGAGCCCGGCACAAACATGGGCAGTATATATCTTCGCTCAGACTGAGGTGCCGTACGTCCGTTATGATCGTAATGATAGCCATAATCATACTCCAGCAGTCCGATATAGCTCATCTCATCCAACAGCTTTTGAAAGCCCTCTTCCCCAAGCTTTTCCACCTTATCCGGATTCATTTTGCAAAGCTGTGCAAAAGTGTAATGCACACGCTTTTTCATGGTCAGACCAACCTCCGCCATCTCCTCCGTGATGATCTCAGCCAGTCCCCAATACTCCGGATCTTCTACCTTGACGCCACCAAATATATGACCGGCCACATCTGTGATTTTTCTGCCCAGCTTAATGATCTTTTCGCTGGGGGGCTGATCCGCCTTGTGGTTCGCCTCCCACTTTGAATAATCCTCAAAATTTGTGTACTTGTCTTCGCTCATGTAACTAATACCCCTCTTTTTCCCCAAAATTTAGATAATGCCTTTTGATCTTGGCATCATACATACCGTTAATTTTATCACAAATCCCCTTAGGGGGATATAGTGAATAGTATACAAATTAAGGCTTTGGATTTTGACTGCCTGACAGTTAGCCGTAATTTGGAACGAAAAAACGCTGTGCCAAAAGACACAGCGCTGAAATATTTCATATGTTTTTAAAAAGTGAACTTGTCAGCAAAATATGCATCCAGATCCTCAATCTTCACACGCTCCTGCTCCATGGAATCACGGAAGCGAACCGTCACACACTGATCCTCCTCAGAATCGAAATCATAGGTCACGCAGAAGGGTGTTCCGATCTCATCCTGTCTGCGGTAGCGCTTGCCGATATTTCCACGGTCATCAAACTCACAGTTGTATTTTTTAGACAGCTGTGCATAGATCTTCTCTGCACCCTCGTTCAGCTTCTTGGACAGAGGAAGCACACCGATCTTCACCGGTGCAAGTGCCGGATGGAAATGAAGCACGGTACGCGTATCGGGCTTCTCCTCGGTGCCGATATTCTCCTCATCGTATGCTGCACAAAGGAATGCTAAAACCACACGGTCTGCACCCAGAGACGGCTCAATGACATAGGGAATATATTTTTCATTCTTTGTATCATCAAAGTAGCTCATATCCTGACCTGAGGTATTCTGGTGCTGGGTCAGATCATAATCGGTACGATCTGCAATACCCCACAGCTCACCCCAGCCAAAGGGGAATAAGAACTCAAAATCAGTGGTTGCCTTGCTGTAGAAGGCCAGCTCTGCAGGATCATGATCTCTCAGACGCAGCTCCTCCTCCTTCATGCCCAGGCTAAGAAGCCAGTCGCGGCAGAAAGTTCTCCAGTACCGGAACCACTCCAGATCTGTGCCGGGCTCGCAGAAAAACTCTAATTCCATCTGCTCAAATTCTCTGGTACGGAAGGTGAAGTTGCCGGGTGTGATCTCATTTCGGAAAGATTTTCCGATCTGGGCAATACCAAAGGGCACCTTCTTGCGGGAGGTACGCTGTACGTTCTTGAAGTTGACAAAAATACCCTGTGCAGTCTCCGGACGAAGATATACGGTATTCTTCGCATCCTCAGTCACACCCTGGAAGGTCTTAAACATCAGATTGAACTGACGGATATCGGTGAAGTTGTGTTTGCCGCAGCTGGGGCAGGGAACGTTGTGCTCTTCAATGAAGGCTACCATCTTTTCCTGTGACCAGCCGTCTACTGAATCCTCTAAGGTGATGCCGTTTTCCTCAGCAAAATCCTCAATAAGCTTGTCTGCACGGAAACGCTCATGGCATTCCTTGCAATCCATCAACGGATCGGAAAAACCGCCGAGATGACCGGAAGCCACCCATGTCTGGGGGTTCATCAAAATCGCACAGTCCACGCCTACATTATAGGGATTTTCCTGCACAAATTTTTGCCACCAGGCCTTTTTTACGTTGTTCTTCAGCTCTACGCCAAGATTGCCGTAATCCCATGTATTCGCAAGACCGCCATAGATCTCTGAACCGGGATATACAAAGCCTCTCGCCTTTGCCAGTGCAACAATTTTGTCCATCGTCTTTTCCATGTTAGTGTCCCTCTCTTGTCTTATTTATAAATGATATAAGCAGGCTGTGCTTCTTCATCCAACAGATCATAGCTTACATCTGCCGTATCCTTGTCGGTGACGCTGGCCTGATCAGATACAAACAGAATGGTTCCATCCACCCGTACCTGGGTCTGCTGTCCGACGATCACGATCTTGTTTCCCTGGGCATCCCAGGTCGTATCTTTATCGGTCACAGCCGAAAACGAATCCGGCAGCTCCCAGCCATCCGCCTGGGCATCCAGAACAGTTCCCGCATAAAAATCCACGCCGTTAAACTGAGCATAATCCTCTGCACTTGCGTAATCAAGATATACATGTGCAGTCTCATCCTCTACTGCAAAATCTGTTACCTCAACAGTTCCCTCGCCGGCCTGAGCCACATAACGATCGACTGTCTCGTTAATGAAGTCAGACAGCTCTGTCTCATCATAATATTCCTTGTCAAAGGAAGCTACGTTTGCCCCTTTGATGGTTCCTTTTTTTTGTACATAAACGGTATCCGTATCTGCAGAAAAACTCCCGCTGCAGCCGCCGGAAACCATCACAGCCAGTGCCAGCAATGCAAAAAGCCCAATCCTTCGTTTCATAATCTATCCTCCAGACTATAACAAATCCGGTACATTATACTATGTTTTTTTCCTTATTTCAACCAAAAGTATCCAAATCCACGGAATCCAGCAGCTGCAGCGACTGAAACGGTCGATCCGTATATCGTCCCATGCATTGATCTAACAGCTGCTCCAGCGAGCGCAAAACTTCCTCGGTCACCGTAAAGCTGTATAGCTTCAATAAGGGCGTAGTCAAAATAAAACGCATCGTATAC
>CAVITM010000170.1:0-4554 GCA_963645455.1 Moraxellaceae bacterium
CTTCCTGGTGCCCCATGCCGTATGCCTGTGGGATGTGCAGCTGCAGCTGTAAGTTGACAGAAAAAAGGGAGCGGTCGGCTCCCTTTCCTCATTACGTGATATTCTATTTTCAGGAAGCTTCATCTTCACTTATAGAAATATGCTGCGATAAACTCCAGGCTATGCCTTGCACATTTTGAAATAGAACCATCTGCGACCTGATTTTTGATGGACTCATCCAAAAAATCCTGTCCCATTCCCGTTCCAAATCCGTACTCAAAATATCCGTGGGGCATCTCCGGCTCCGGGTCTGCAAGATAAACGGTATTTCCTGCTGCCTCCAGTTTTTCTGCATATGCCTGCCCTTCTGCCTTCAGCGTATCGTTGTCAGCCACACAAATAATCGCCGCAGGCAACTCCCGCAGCTCCTCAGTGGTTGCCATAATAGGGGAACAGAGCTTGTTCGCTGCATCTTCCGGATTTACGTATAACTCGTTAAATACGTAGAACATGGCAAGATCCATGCTTCCCTCTTGCTTTTGTGCGGGGTCTGTGACGCAGTCCACTTCCGGATAGATCAAAATCTGATAATCAAAAGATACTTTTCCACGCTCTTTTGCATACAAAGCCACTGCGGCAGCAATATTTGCTCCTGCACTGCAGCCCATCACAGAGATCTTCGATGCATCAAAACCAAACTCCTGCGCATGCTCTGACAGATACACGGCGGTGTCATAAGCATCTTCGATGGGTGCCGGCCACCGGTACTCCGGCGTCATACGGTATCCTACCGAAGCCACATTTACGTCCAGTGCCTCCGATACAGCTTTCCACATAGCATCATCCAAAGATGCTCCCCCGAACAAAAAACCGCCGCCATGGAAGCCAAGCACCAGCGGTGCGTGTTCTTTTTTTGCAGAATAATAGACCAGATTGATGGTGCGATCCTTAAGCGGAATCTCGTGGCGCATTCCGGAAACAGGAACGACTGCATCCAGCTTTCTGATCTCCCCAATGTTTTGTAACATCTCCGCCTTCACAAAATCGACGGCTTTTCTCATTGCCTCGTCCATTTTATGCCTCCTCCTATTCTTGATATTCATATCATATTATGTTAGAATTGCCCCAACAACTAACAAAATTGTCAAGAAATCATATTAAATTGCTATGTTTGAGAAAATTCATTTTATAGAAGGCAAATACAGTCTGCTAACACCACATAATATTGTTCACAAGATTGAAGAGAATGGCGGTGCCCGCTCCCAGCAATCCCTTCATCATGTGAAAAAGCAGCTGTCCCATAAATTCAGTCTGGATGGACGCATTCGTATCCTGTTCCCGAATTCCGATCTGCCGGAGGATCCGAATCACTATTTTTATCCGCAAATTTTTTGTATGTTCGAATGCGGCGCAAATTATTACACCCAGCGGGAAAATTATGATTCCTATGAAGTTGTCTTCACTTACTCGGGAGAAGGTTACTTAGAATATGAAGGGAATTCCTATACCATTGGTCCCGGATGTGGATTTTTTATCGATTGCAAGAAGCCCCACTTTTACCAGACAAAAAACGGCATCTGGGAGCACTCGGTTCTTCATTTTAATGGTTCTATTTCAGAGCAACTCTACCAGGAATTTGCTTCCTATGGAGACGTGACCTTTCACGATGCCATCGATGGCAATTATCATTCTCACATCGAAAATCTGTTAAATATCTGGGAGCATTTCCAGATCTACAAGGAATTGCAGCTTTCCACCACCATCTGTGATATTGTTACCTATCTGCTGCTTTTGAAGGCCATGGACGGATATCACCATGATGTAAAGATTCCGGAGACCATCACCTATCTTTCCAAATATATCCGGCACAATTATGCCTCCGGGATCACACTGGATTTTCTTGCGAATTTTGCAAATGTCAGCAAATATCACCTGACCAGAGAATTCAAAAAATATCTTGGGACAACGCCCATTCAGTATTTGATCACAACCCGGATTCTAAACGCAAAATTTATGCTGATCCACACACCGATGCCCATCTCTGCCATTGCGGAGGAATCCGGTTTTTCTGATATCAATAATTTCAACCGGCTGTTTTTGAAAAATGTGGGCATGACACCCAGACAATACCGGAAACAGCATGAATCGGGACAATAGAAGTCATGCGAATCCAAGGATTGACCGCGCGGCACTTTTGGTTGAGGCAAAATGCCTCCTATGTTATACTGTGCGTAGATGCCCGGTGGGCAGTGCGCAAGGAGGAATGAAACATGAAAAAAAAGGCAGGACCTGTGATCGCGGCATTGCTGCTGATCATAGTGATTATATTGATTCTTGTGATAGGACGGAAAATCGAGCAGTATATTCCCTCAGAGGAGATGGCGGATCTGAACAGCTACTATTCCATCACAGAAGCAGATGATGTAGCCATCGTATGGAATGAGGAGCTGTCGGAGCAGAAGGCGAAGGTATTTGACGGCACGCTCTATGTGACCCTTGATTTTTTAAAGGAGTTAAACGACCGGTTTTACTGGGATGAAAATGAGCAACTGCTGCGTTATACCACATCAGAAGCATCTGTCACAGCCTATGCGGAGCAAAGCGACTATTACATAGGAAACGATGTGACAAAAGGAGACACCGTGATTGTCCGGATCGATGGTGATACCGTATATGTAGCGCTGGATTTTGCAAAAAATTATGCAGATCTGGCCTATCAGCTGTATACAGAGCCCCAGCGCATCGTATTGACCAGCGACTGGTCTACCATTCATACACAGGTGTCCATCAAACAGGACACGCAGCTGCGGGAAAAAGGCGGCATCAAAAGCCCTATCTTGTCGGAGCTTGCAAAGGGCACGAATGTTGCCCTGCTGGAGTCCATGGATGACTGGAGTAAGGTCTGCACCACAGATGGTCTCATCGGATACGTCAAGAACTCAAAGCTGACAGACAGCGACGAGGCTGCCAGCGAGCCTGCACACAGCTACGCAGGAGAGACCTTTACCCATCAGCTGATGGACCAGCCCGTTCGCTTGTTATGGCATCAGGTCACCAATCAGCAGGCCAATGCGCGAATCGCAACCGTGCTGGCCAATTCCAAGGGAGCCAATGTCATCTCACCGACCTGGTTTTATCTGAATGACAACGACGGCAATCTGGCAGATATCGGCAGCAGCAGCTATGTGGATTACTGTCATTCCCAGGGCGTCAAGGTATGGGCTCTGGTGTCCAATCTGGAAAATAGCGATGTGGACTCCACCTATGTGCTGACCCATACCAGTGTCCGTGAAAATCTGGTCAATCAGGTCATCACAAAAGCACTCAGTTACAATCTGGACGGTGTGAATATCGATTTTGAGTCGCTGGCCGGTGAAGTAGGCGATGGCTACATCCAGTTTATCCGGGAGCTTTCCCTCAAATGTGAGGATAACGGGCTGGTGCTGTCCGTAGACAACTATGTACCCAGTGCCTATACGCAGTTTTACAACCGCGCCGAGCAGGCAAACTATGCGGATTATGTGATCGTAATGGCTTATGACGAGCACTATGCCGGCGGCGAGGAAGGAAGCGTCGCATCCATCGATTTCGTAAAAACCGGCGTGTCAGACACCCTTGCAGAGGGCGTGCCAAGCGACCAGCTGATCCTCGGAATGCCCTTTTATACCAGAATCTGGGCAGAGACGCCCAAGCAGGAGGATGGGGATTCGGCAGAAGCCGCTTCAGATGATTATGTAGACTATGATCTGTCCAGCGAAGCCGTCAGCATGGCCGAGGCCCGCACCCGCATCGATGCAAACGGAGCAGACATCACCTGGCTGGATGAGCTGGGGCAAAACTATTCCGAATACGAAAAAGACGGCGTAACCTACAAGATCTGGTTGGAGGACGCCCAGTCCCTGGAGCAGAAGCTTCAAGTTGTCCAGGACCAGAACCTGGCCGGCGGTGCCTTCTGGAAATCCGGCATGGAAACCGCCGATGTGTGGGATGTGATTGGGGAGTATTTGCAGGATTAATTCCTCAACCGGAATTCTGATGGCGTAGTCCCATAATATTTTTTTATCAGATTATAGAAATTACAGGGCTGTTTGAAGCCAAGCACTTCTGAAATCTCAGAGATTGACATATTTGTATTCAGAAGATAATTGGTCGCGTGACTTAATTTGATCTGTTCCAAGACATATCGGAAGCTTTTTCCGGTATGTCTTTTTATATATGCAGAGAGATAGTTCGGGGTAAAGTGCAAATAATTAGCTGCGGATTCCAGTGTCGCAGTAGAATAATTAAGACTCAGATACTGGAAAAAGGCATTGAGTTTGGATTCAGTTTTATTTTTGAATTCATTTTTGGAATATAGTTTTTCGTTCTCTCTGTTTGTGAGAGAAAATAGAATAATCAGCAGGCTGACGATCACTGTCTCGTGGTAATTTTCCTTTTGCATGTATTCGTTGATGATTCTGAATACAGTATCTTTTATGGCTAAATTAGGACCAATCGGAAATATCTGGTAGTTGCTTTCCAAGTCCTGTGAAAGCATATAATTCATAAAAAAACCCGCCATATTTTGTTCTGAAC
>CAVITM010000171.1:0-4517 GCA_963645455.1 Moraxellaceae bacterium
GGTATGAGATATGGTTCATTGTTCGATGCTACACAGACAATGGTTTCTCCATTAGCTGATGGCAAGACACAGGTACAGGTAGTTTCTTGGTATGACAATGAGAACTCTTATACTTCTCAGATGGTTCGTACTATCAAGTATTTCTCTGAGTTAGCATAAGCTTTTTCAGATACAACGACTCAAAAGGGGTCCGGTCGGTTTGGACCGGACCTTTTTTCATCAAAATTTTTTGGAGGTTCAATCATGGGATTAAATAAGAAATCCGTAGATGACATCAACGTAGCCGGCAAGCGTGTCCTCGTAAGATGCGACTTTAACGTACCCTTAAAGGACGGCAAGATCACCGATGACAACCGTATCAAGGGTGCCATGCCCACCATCAACAAGCTGATCGCAGACGGCGCCAAAGTCATCCTTTGCTCACATCTTGGAAAAGTAAAGAACGGCCCCAACGAAGGCGAGTCACTTGCTCCCGTAGCAGCTGCTTTAGAGGAGCGTCTCGGCAAGAAGATCACATTTGTAAATGATGATCATGTAACCGGACAGGCAGCGACAGATGCTGTTGCAGCCATGAAAGATGGCGATGTAGTTCTTCTTCAGAATACCCGTTTCCGCGGCAAGGAAGAGACCAAGCCTACCGAGGCAGGAGATGCATTCGCAAAGGAACTGGCAGATCTGTGCGACAGCTATGTATGTGATGCATTTGGTTCTGCCCACAGAGCACATGCTTCTGTTGCAGGTGTCACAGAGTTCGTTCGTGCAAAGGGCGGCGACTGCGCAGTTGGATATCTGATGCAGAAGGAGATCGAGTTCCTGGGCAATGCCGTAGAGAATCCGGTTCGTCCCTTCGTAGCCATCCTTGGCGGTGCGAAGGTAGCTGACAAGCTCAACGTTATTAATAACCTCATCGAGAAGTGTGATACACTGATCATCGGTGGCGGTATGGCATATACCTTCTTAAAGGCAAAAGGCTATGAGATCGGACAGTCATTAGTAGACGACGAGAAGATTAGCTACTGCAAGGATATGATGGATAAGGCAGAGAAGGCTGGCAAGAAGCTGCTCCTTCCCATTGATACCACTATCGCAGCAGGCTTCCCGAATCCCATCGATGCTCCCATCGAAGTATCTGTAGTAGATGCAGACAAGATCCCGGCTGATATGGAGGGACTGGATATCGGACCCAAGACCGCAGCTTTATATGCAGATGCAGTAAAGAATGCAAAGACCGTTGTATGGAACGGACCTATGGGCGTATTTGAGAATCCCATCCTGGCAAAAGGAACCATCGCTGTAGCACAGGCACTGGCAGATACAGACGCTACTACCATCATCGGAGGCGGAGACAGCGCAGCAGCAGTAAATCAGTTAGGCTTTGCTGACAAGATGAGCCACATCTCTACCGGTGGCGGTGCTTCTCTGGAGTTCTTAGAGGGCAAGTCACTTCCCGGTGTAGCAGCAGCTGATGACCGCAACTAAATTATAAAATATAGAGAATAACTATTCAGTACAGTTTTTCTTATTCTAAGATTCCTGAATAGTTACACGAGGAGAAAAGATAAATGGCAAGACGTAAAATCGTAGCCGGCAACTGGAAGATGAACATGACTCCCAGTGAGGCAGTAAAATTATGTGCAGATCTGAAGGATCTGGTAGTTTCTGACAGTGTAGATGTGGTATATTGCGTACCCGCGATCGATATCGTACCTGTTGTAGAGGCAGTCAAGGGAACCAACGTAGCAGTTGGTGCCGAGAATATGTATTTTGAGGAAAAAGGTGCTTACACCGGAGAGATCTCCGCAGCAATGCTGGTAGATGCAGGTGTAAAATATGTCATTATCGGACATTCAGAGCGCCGTGATTATTTCAAGGAGGATGACGCTTTACTGAATAAAAAGGTAAAGAAAGCCTTCGAGGCAGGCTTAACTCCCATCCTTTGCTGTGGCGAGACCTTAGAGCAGAGAGAGATGGGCGTGACCATGGACTGGATCCGTTTACAGATCAAGTCTGATCTGGATGGCATCACTGCTGATCAGGTTAAGAGCATGGTTATTGCTTATGAGCCCATCTGGGCCATTGGAACCGGCAAGACAGCTACCACCGAGCAGGCACAGGAAGTATGCAAGGGCGTACGTGACTGCATCGCTGAGATGTATGACGCAGCAACTGCAGAGGCAGTTCGCATCCAGTACGGCGGATCTGTCAACGCAGGCAATGCAGCAGAGCTGTTTGCACAGCCGGATATTGACGGCGGACTGGTTGGCGGTGCCAGCTTAAAGGCTGATTTCGGCAAAATCGTTAACTACTAATTTTTTTCAGAAACGCGGGGCGCTCATATCTGAGAATATGGGCGCCTTTTTTAACCATATGGGAAATTTTGGTTTGATAGTTCACTGATAGTTCACAGAAAATTTCTTTGCAGTGTATAGCGTAATGGGGTACAATGAACAAAAGTGTTTATTCAAAGAGAGGTTCTATGAAGACAGAGACATTGAGAAGAAAAATGGGGACGGTTTTTGTACTGCTTACTGTTCTTCTTATGACGATTTTATTTATCTATATGGTGAACCGTTACGGATATTCCGGTGGTACGAGACAGCAGATCCTGGATGGGGGCTGGCAGGTTACCGTCGATGATATACGTTATCAGGATGTGAATCTTTCTACCTTTACATTTCCGGCGCTTGGAGAAAATGATTCCATTTCCCTAAAGACGACCTTACCATCTGACACCAGGAATGCTTTGACGCTTCGCCTGCTGACCTATCTGTCTGTGGTGCATGTTTATGTGGACGGAGAAGAGATCTATGAGTATGGGCAGGACGAAGCCGATACCGGACAGCTGGTAGGCAGCGGTTATCATTTTATCGATCTCCCGGAGGATGCTGGGGGAAAGGAACTCTATGTGATCCTGGTTCCCACAGAAAGCAAAGTTTTTACGAGTATTACGCCGCCGCGGCTTGTAGCCACAGACCAGGCGTATCAGTCCTTTTTGAGCGAAAATAAGCTGAGCCTGTATATCGGATCGTTTTTGTTTGTGTTCGGTTTGATCGTGACAGTGATCAGTGCGGTTGCATCCCTGTTCAGTGAGGAATATATCCGGTTGGTCTGGATTAGTTTGTTCAGTTTTCTGATCGGCATCTGGACCATGTGCAATTCCAAGGTATTTCAGCTGTTTTCGTCGGAGCTGTCCTTAAATACACAGGTTGAGTATATGACACTGTATTTTGCGCCCACTGCTTTTTGTATGATTATATTGGAGACGAGAAAGCAGATCGCAGCCTGGCGGCGCCGGGTGATCTGGATCTGCATGGGTGTAGTGTTTACATTTTCATTTGTCACCTTTGTATTGCAGCTTACGAATACCGTGCATTATCCATCCACAATTATATGGTTTCATGAAATTGCTATGGTTGGTTTGCTGGTGTGTATCGTGATGTCGCTGTCTCATATGCGTGCGATGCGCCTGTCCGAACGAATTCTTTACCTTGGCGTGGGCGTTTTGTGCTTCTTTGTGGCGATGGATCTGATCCGTTTCAATGCACAGAAATATCTGATGGACTTCTCTGACAAATTTACGGAGAGCCTTCTGCCGGTGGGTACCTTTTTATTTGTGGTTATGATGATTGTCAGCTACATCATCTATCTGTATGATAAGGCGTTGTCAAAGGCGCAGGAGGAGTCCCTGCAGCAGATTGCTTACCGGGATGCACTGACGGGACTTTATAACCGGGCAAAGTGTGAGGAACTGTTTGAGCAGCTGAATGCCGGTGATGAGGATTTTGCGCTGATCAGCTTCGATATGAATGGACTGAAAAATACCAATGATTCCTTTGGACATACCGAGGGAGATCTGCTGATTCGCAGCTTTGCCAAGCTTTTACGGCGTGTGTTTGAAGCGTCAGGCTGCGTGATTCGCATGGGCGGCGATGAGTTTCTGGTAGTGATCCGTGAGCGGGAGCTGGTTTACCTGGATAGCCTGATGCAGATCTATCAGAAGCATATGGCAAACAGCGTCAGGCATTATGGGAGAAAGCTGTCTGCAGCCTATGGTGTCTGCAGACGCAGCGACTGTGAACAGAAACGTGCCGAAGACCTGTATGACCATGTGGACAAGCTGATGTATGAGATGAAGCAGCGGGAAAAGAATCAGCCGCAGAAATGACAATTTTATCTGATCACTGCTAATTCTGGGAAGTCAAAGCAGTTCCTTGGTTTTTCCTGCAAGATAAAGTGGAAGGTTGGTGAAATCTCCGTCTTCAAGATAGCCACGTTTGGAGAAACGGATGGCGTGCTTGGGTTTGTGGTCTGCGACATATTTTTTGAAGGAGGGAGCAGATTTGTCTTCGCCGCCCTTGACTTCAATGGGAATGATTTCTATGCCGTTTTGCAATACAAAGTCAATCTCACCGCTTTTATCTGAATGGTAGCGGGGTTCTACATCGAACTGTCCACAAAGCTTCTGCAAAACATAGTTTTCGGTCAACGGACCTTTAAATTGGTAGTCTGTTTTCAGC
>CAVITM010000172.1:0-4419 GCA_963645455.1 Moraxellaceae bacterium
AAACCTACCAACGCAACAAAAAGAACCAAACGAAAAACAAATCAAGAAAACTTAGAAGTGATTTAGAAGGAACCTCACCATGCTGCATTTATCCCTTGGACTGGACATTTATATCGGAATCATCGCCTTTCTTTTTGGTGCATGCATGGGCAGCTTTCTCAACTGTATGGCATGGCGCATCGTCCATGAGGAATCTGTACTAAAAGGCAGATCCCATTGCGATATTTGCGGAGCCACACTGGGAGTCCGGGATCTGATCCCGATTTTTTCATTTTTGATCAGTCGCGGCAAGTGCCGTCATTGTGGCGCCAGGCTCTCTATCGGCCATGTGGTGGCAGAAGTTTTCTCCGGTCTTACCTTCCTTCTTTTGATTTTCAAATATGATATTTCCTTGCAAGCCCTCGAAATGCTTCTATTCGCATGCATTTTACTAGGAGCAGCATTCGCGGATTTGCAAGGATATATCATTCCGGACCGCTTCATCGTAGCAGGTATCCTCTTTCGGATCCCCTTTTTCTTCCTCCTTCCGGATTGGAAGAGTAACCTTATTGACGCTTTACTGGGAGGCTTTCTCATGGTCACCGGACTGCTGGCTCTCGTTCTCATCTACGAGAAGATCCGTGGGATTGAGGCCATGGGAGGCGGAGATCTGAAATTATTATTTGTCACAGGCCTATACCTTGGCTGGGCGAAAAATCTTCTTTGCCTGCTTTTCGCCTGCCTGATAGGCATTTTCTTTGGTCTCATCACTTTGAAGAAAAAAGACAGGGCAGATGGCAGCAGTGAGATGGCGGAAGATGGCGGGGATCAGGAGAATCCAAACATTTTCCCCTGGGGACCATCCATCAGTGGGGCAGCCATACTCACACTGCTCATTGGACAGCCACTGATTGACTGGTATCTGAGCCTGTCCGGATTTTAAAAGATATTTTACAATTTGCATTACAATACAGAAGGGAAGATTCAAGCTATGGGCGAAAAAGTCATCGCATTCGATATCGGCGAATCCCAGCTTAAGCTAGTATGCTACAACGGCAAAAACAGAAAAAAATCGGTTTGCGTCAGCTTGCCGGAAAACCTGGTCAACAATGGCGAGATCGTCTCCATGGATGCCATGGCGGATTTTATCAAGGAAACCGCCAAAGCAAATGGCATTCCCAGAGGCAACGCCGCAGCCATCCTGCCGGCTACCCAGGTGGCCAGCCGCAAGGTGGACGTTCCGGTCATGACCGACGCACAGCTGGCATACAACCTGCCATATGAATTCAAAGACTATCTAAACGCAGACAAAAGCCAGTATTATTTTGATTATTCCGTTGAAAATCTGCTGAAGGACGAAGAGGACCAGAGCAAAGTCAAAGAGATGAGTCTCTTTGCCTGCGCCGCCTTAAAAAAGACCATTGAAGATTACCGCGATATGTTCCGCCGGGCAGGCTTTCGTTTGAAAGTAGCCATTCCGGAGGAGATCGCTTTTACCGCACTTTTAAGCAGCGGCAGCAGAACCGAGTCCGATACCTGTTTTGTGGATATCGGATATGATGAGATTCGTATGTACTTCTTCAAGGAAGACATTTTTTCTACAAAACGAAGCGTCAGCATCGGCATTCGTGACCTCATCGCATCCATCGCTGACGACCGGGGCGTGACCCCTCAGATGGCCGCCGAGCATATGCGCAGCGATTATGAAGATGCCCTCACCCAGCCTGCATCCTTAGACCTTTACCATAGTATGGCTGTGGAGATCATGAAGGCAGTCAATTTTTACAATTACAACAATCGGGCCCAGAAGCTGAACCGCATCTATCTCTGCGGTGGCGGGGCAGCCATTGTACCCCTTCGGGAAGCTATCACCGGGCTGACAGACATGGAAGTCCTCTCCGCCGGCCACATCATGCCAGAAGCAGAGCAGGGGGCTGACAACTGGCTCTATGCCAAGGCCATCGGCTGTGCCCTGGAAGCCCTGATGCCAAAGGAACGTCTGAAAAAGAACGCGCATCACCCCACCAAGCGGACTGTCAACCTGGCTCAGAAGGAATCCCACAAGCAGAGCGCCATGACCCTGACCATCGGTGGAGTGGTCATCGTTGTGATGGCTTTTTGTGTAGCCAAATTTGCAGTCATCGATCAGTTTGCCAGAGAGGATGAAGCGGCATCTGCTTATAGTGCCGTTCACCAGCAGCACGAAGAGATGGAAGAAAAGCTGGCGAATTACGATGCGGTAGAGCAGGAATATCATACTTATTCCCGCAAATGGATGACAGACGGCGAGACCAATGTATCCGTGGATCGCATGGATGTGCTGGATCTCATCGAGAATCATATGATGAACTGCGGCACTGTCAAATCCGTCTCTATCGATGAAAATACGGTGATCGTCAATATGTCCAGGATGAACCTCAAGGAGATTTCCGCCATGGTTTCTGATGTGCAGCAGCAGGAGGACATTGTAGAGAGCACCGATCTGACCATTGCCGAGACAGCCAGCTCCGATGAAAAGATGGACTTCTCCGTGACCATTACCCTGGTTCATGAAGACGAAGAAGCGGCGGAGGGCGATGCCTTGGCCCAAGCAAGTACAGAGGAGGGAGAAGAGTCATGAAACGTGCCTTTACCACCCGCGAAAAAGTCATGCTGCTTGTGTTAGCCATCCTACTCATTTGTATTGGCTATTATAAGTTTGTTTTGGAACCCATCAACGAATCCATCGCCCAGTATCAGCTGGATACGGAGACGGAGCAGACCGAGATCCTGCAAAATACAGCCCAGCTGCAGAAGCTAAACGATATGCAGACGGAGCTGGATGAGATCAAGGCCTCCGGCGATGCCAAGCCTTTGCCCACTTATAACAATACCAATGCCATGCTGACAGAGCTGAATGCCCTTTTAGACAAATCGGATCATTATTCCCTGAACTTTGGAACCGTGGCTCCCCTGGAAGAGACCACTTATATTATGCGAAGACCCGTAGAGCTGACATTCAATACCGGAAGCTACGAGACAGCCCGGGAGATTTTAGACCAGCTCCATGACAGCGATAATATCAACCAGATCTCAGATTTGTCCATGGAGATCGATGATGATGGAGATGTCAGGGTCTCTCTGAGCATTTCCTACTTTGAACTGACAGAATAATGAGCAGGAGGCCGGATTCCTACATGAGGGGTGCCGGTCTCTTAGGCGTTTATTGTTGACTATTCCGAAACGTTGCTTATTTGTAAACCGGAGATTTTGGAGGTACTGCTATGACAAGAAAGGAAAGCAAGCGTTTATCTCGCGACCAGAAAGGCTATACCCTGGTAGAGATGCTGATTGTTGTGGCAATTTTAGTTGCATTACTGGGGGTGGCACTGTTTTCCATCGTGACCATTCAAAAACAGCTGCGTCAAAAAGAGCTGGACAGTAAGGCAGAGACCATTTATATGGCGGCCCAGAGCCGTATGGCAGAGCTGTGCGCCGCTGGGTATGAGGAGTTGTATCAGTATGAAGAAGGCAATGGAAGGGGCATCAGTCAGGTTGGACTGGTTCCCTCTGATGTAGCCGGGGATACCGAGATCAAAGAAGATACTCTCTGTTATGTGGAAGCTGCAAAGGGTGCGACAGCGGATCAGATCAGCCAGGCGGCAGCTGATATTTTGCCGGAAGGACTCATTGATGAAGAACTGCGTTCCAATCAGTGGCATATAGAATATGATCCGGGCACAGGCTGTGTCTATGGCGTTTTCTATAGCGAGGACGGAACAATCCCAAGTGATAGGAATAAACTGGATGATCTCCGCAGCAAGAAACAGCGTTTAAAAGAAGGCGCTACGGTAGGTTATTACGGCGGTGATCTGACAGGGACAGAAACCACAGATACCCTCCAGCCTGGTATTACCATTGAAAATAAGGAAGAGCTGAAGGCCATTTTTTATTGCAATAATCCATCTACTACGGAGCAACTGACCTTTAAAATCACTCTGACGGATGCCAACGGAAATTCTTATGAGAAGACCATTGAACACGCTTCTCTGGAGCGGGTTTCTTCCCGTATGTATCGTTACACCTGGATCTTGGACAGCTTAAAAGATGATGCGTCCCGCTTCTATGCCCAGACGGAGCATCGGCTGGATTGCGGAACGAAGCTGACGGTGAAGCTGTCAGTTTCCTCAACAGACAATCTGGTGGATACTGCAGAGACTGAGAGAACGACCAACAGCCTCTTTGCTGATGAAAGCACTGATGATACGGCTAAGATTTCCTATGCCCGTCATCTTCAGAACCTGGATGAAGTAAACTCTCATGTAACAAACACGATTACAAAAGCAGTCCAGACCAACGATATTTCTTTCGCGGATGACGAGAACAATGATGAGGACTGGTTTAGTCTTTATGGGGACTATAGATTTACTCCTATTGAGAATAATTACCTGATCTCTTATA
>CAVITM010000173.1:0-4397 GCA_963645455.1 Moraxellaceae bacterium
GCATCGGAGTGTCCAAGCCGGAAGGCGCCATCGTTACGGGAGAGGCATACCGTCTGCAGCGGCAGCTTCGCGGCAATCTGTCCATTCCTGCCTACTGTGTGAGAGAGAATGGAGAAGTTGTGGGTTCCATTCAAAAGAAAATGCAGCGGGCAGAGGGTGGTGTGGATCTGTTTAAATGGCAGGCCCAGGATGATCTGACCGTTAACATGCCGGATGATGTTACCATGCACGATCTGATGAATGAGCATACACTGGACTGGGTACTGTGCAATTTCGATACCAAGGGGGAAAACTTCATCAATCAGGAGGGCGGCCATGTGATCTCCTTCGACAAGGAGGCTTCTTTTAATAAGCTCCTTGACAGCGGTTCCAAGGAGATGTCCTATACCTACAAGCCCCACTCCAACGATACGATTTACAATACCATGTTCAAGGCTTTTGCCGAGGGCAAGATCAATCTTGATCTGCACGCCAATGAGGAGGCCATTCACTCCATCGAGTCCAAGGAGCCGGAGCAGTATATCGAGATGTTCAGGGAGACCTTGGATGTCAAGTACAAAAAGGGCAGCAAGCAGCGAGCCGAAGCAGAGCAGGTGTTAAAAAATCGGTTTGCTACGCTGCGGGAGACCTACCGTACATTCTATACCCAGCTGATCAAAGAGCGTCTCTCACATTTTACTAGTGATTCTGAAGCAGATCAGAAGGAACAGACCCGTCTCAATGACTATCTGAAAGACGGAACCTTCCGTTTTAGTGATGAATAATTCAAAAACAAATGAAAAACAAGAGGGCTTGTCAGGTTTGGCAGGCCTTCTTGCTTTTTTTAGAAAACAGGATTATCCTTACTGATATATGACAAATGATTCCGGAATCGAGGCGAGGGAGTGAAACACACACAACAGCAATCCGCTTTTACAAAAAAATTGTATGATCGCTCAGCGATTGACTGGGGGCAGCTTCCATTTACAAAAAAAGAGCTATGGATGCTGATGATTCCGGTCATCATCGAGCAGTTTTTGAATTCCCTGATGGGTATGGCAGATACGATGATGGTGAGTCTCGTTGGCAGTGCTGCTATGTCAGCGGTATCCCTGGTAGACTCCATCAATGTCCTTGTCATCCAGGTGTTTGCAGCCCTTGCGACAGGAGCCGCGATTATCTGTTCCCAGTATCTGGGAAAAGGAGATGTGCCCGGAGCCAATCGGGCAGCCAGGCAGATCTTTTTGACTGTTTTAGTGATTTCCGTAGGGCTGATGGTGGTTTGTCTATTCTTCACGAAACCATTGCTTCGCCTGGTTTTTGGTGAGGTGGAGCAGGCGGTGATGGATAATTCCGTGACCTATTTTGTCATTACGGTGCTTTCCTATCCGTTTATTGCACTATTCAATGCAGGTGCGGCCTTTTATCGATCCGGCGGAAATTCAAAATTTCCCATGGTCGTATCTACGATTTCGAATATTTTAAATGTGATCGGCAATGCCATCCTGATTTTTGGCTGTGGTCTGGGAGTTGAAGGCGCGGCGATTTCCACCCTGCTTTCCCGGATTTTTTGTGCGGTAGTAGTGCTTGCGTACCTGTCAAAAGAGGGCAGGCACCCCATCGTTTTAAATGCTTATTTTTCCATTCGTCCGGATTGGCATTTGATTGGAATGGTGCTGGCGGTGGGCATTCCTTCGGGGATTGAGAATGGAATGTTTCAGTTTGGCAAGCTGGCCATTCAGTCCACTGTATCGACCCTTGGCACAGTCAATATTGCCGCCCAGGCCATGACGATCATTCTCGAAAATCTCAACGGAATCGCAGGGATCGGCGTGGGCATTGCCATGATGACAGTTGTCGGCCAGTGCATCGGAGCCGGAAAACGTGAGGAGGCGCGCTATTATATTTGCAAAATGACATTGTATGCGGAATGCCTGATCATCGTGAGCTGCCTGATTGTGTATCTCGTGGCACGGCCGGTTATGCTGCTGGCACACATGGAGACGGAGAGCATGGAGATTTGCTTTCGGATGCTGCTTGCCATCACGATTGCAAAGCCTGTGATCTGGACACTCGCCTTTGTTCCGCCATATGGCATGCGTGCGGCCGGAGATGTGAAGTTTTCCATGCTGGTTTCCACAACAACGATGTGGTTTTGCAGGGTTGTGCTGGCAGTCTTTTTGATGCGTACGACTTCGGTTGGCCCTTTGGGTGTATGGATCGGAATGTTTGCGGACTGGACGATTCGCGGGTGTATTTTTACCGGGCGCTATGTAAGCGGTGCCTGGTTGCAAAAGCAAGTGATAAAAACAAAAGCCTAGATTGGAGGGATAGGTATGACAAAGGCACAAATGGATGGAAAAAACAGAAGAGAGCAGCTTTTGGCAATTTTACAGAATGCCAATGAGCCGGTTCCCGGTTCAAAGCTTGCAAAGCAGATGGGCGTGAGCCGCCAGGTGATTGTACAGGACATTGCACTGCTGCGGGCAGTAGAGAAAAATATTCTGTCTACAAATAAGGGATATATTTTCTTCCGTAATGAGCCGGATGAGCATACACGCACGTTTCATGTGCAGCATTCCTCAGAGCAGATCACAGACGAGCTGCAGACTATTGTGGACTGTGGCGGCACTGTAAAGGATGTGACAGTAGAGCATCCGATTTACGGATTGATCAGTGCTGACCTGATTATCCGCAGCCGCATGGATGTGGCGCATTTTGTGGAGCAGGTGGAAAAGTACAAGACCAAACCATTGACAGAGCTGACGGACGGAGATCATTTTCACAGTGTGACAGCTGCGGACGAAGAGACGCTGGATCGGATTGAAGAGGCGTTAGAGAAAAAAGGATATCTGTTTCCTATTGCATAATTAAAAAAGATGTGGTAGAGTACTTCTTGACTGACAAGACAGGCGACAAGACAAAAGTAAATGCAGATGAGCGAATAGCTGCATGATTGTCTGGTGACGAATTCCTGTCTGGACAGAAAGGAAGCAGAGAATGAAAAAGGAATTTTGGAAAAAGCTTTTAAAAGAGATTTTTATCGACGGCCTTAGCGGCATGGCGACAGGACTGTTTGCCACACTGATTATCGGTACCATTATCGTGCAGCTGTCTGCTTTGATTCCCGGTGTGATGGGTGATTATTTGTTTCTAATGGGCAAGCTGGCCAGTGCAGTGACAGGAGCCGGCATCGGCATTGGCACAGCCAGGCGCCTGGATGCCAGCCCCCTTGTGCAGGTATCAGCAGCCTCTGCCGGTATGTGCGGTGCCTTTGCCAGCAAGCTTTTAGCAGGAGCGGCACTGGTCAGCGGCACACTGGACAGCGGACTGGAGCTGTCCAATTCCATTGTTTTATCCGGTCCGGGGGAGCCCTTGGGCGCCTTCGTGGCGGCGTTGGTATGTATCTATATGGGACGCCTTGTCTCCGGACGGACAAAGATCGATATTTTAGTGACACCCTTTGTCTGCATCGTTTCCGGCTGTGCAGTTGGACTGCTTGTAGGCCCTGGAATCTCAGCATTTATGACATGGCTTGGTTCACTGGTGAATTGGGGAACCGAGCAGGCACCTTTTGTGATGGGCATCGTGGTTTCTGTTTTGATGGGTATTATTTTGACACTGCCCATTTCCTCTGCGGCACTTGGTATTATTCTGGGCTTATCCGGCATCGCGGCAGGTGCGGCGACGGTGGGCTGCTGTGCGAATATGGTGGGTTTTGCGGTGGCGAGCTACCGGGAGAACGGACTCAACGGTCTGCTGGCACAGGGACTTGGAACCAGCATGATTCAGATCGGAAATATCGTAAAAAAACCGGTGATCTGGCTGCCTGCCATCGTGGCCAGCGCAGTTTTGGGACCGATCTCCACCTGCCTGCTTCATATGACCAACAATCCCACAGGCTCCGGCATGGGTACCTCCGGACTGGTAGGCCTGATCAATGCCTATCAGGATATGGTTTCCGGTGGCATGTCTCCGGGAGTGGTTGTATTGGAGATCTTGATTATGCATGTGATCCTGCCGGCAGTGATTGCCCTTGCGGTATCTGAGCTGATGCGCAAAAAAGGAATCATTGCAGACGGCGATATGAAGCTGGATGTCTAACTATTCAGAGCCAAGCTTCGAAGAAGCGATTTTGCGAATGTGGGCTGAATAATTATACGAATATGATGAATAATAGGTAGCGTCGAGCCGCTGTGAGTGAACAGCGGCTTGGCGCTATGTTTTTTTTTTAGATCAAAATATTTAGGCTAGTCAAAGAAAGTATGTTTTGTTATAATGAAACAGAATATATTAAGAGTCATGGAGAATATTCATATGAGTGATCCCACAACGGAATTAGAAGTGACGAATGAATATGCAGCAGAACCGTGGAATTTGGCGACGATTCGGGAATTGTCAGAAGGACCATTGTATAG
>CAVITM010000174.1:0-4394 GCA_963645455.1 Moraxellaceae bacterium
AGTCAGATAGTATAACAAATCCGAAATCTCATATTTAATATGCTCAGGATTGGGATTCTTTGCGGCAATCACAACCTCGGTAGTCTCTTCTCCCACTTTTTTCAGCAGTTCGTCCAGCCCCTTGTCAAAAAGCTCGCTGACATAGGAGCCCTGCTTGGGATTGGATTTGAGATTCAGCAGTGACTGGTAGCTGTTTTCAAATACCTTCAGCGGATTTCTTTCAACATATTCCTTTTTTACGATCTCATTAAAAAAGCAGCTGGGATTACCGGTATGGCATGCCACACCAACCTGGGATACCTTGGCAAGGATCGTATCGTAGTCACAGTCTGCAGTCAGGGACTTAACGTACTGCAGATGTCCGGATGTAAGGCCCTTGGTCCACAGCTCATTCCGGCTGCGGCTGTAGTAGGTCATCTTTCCGCTGGAAAGGGTCTTGTAATAGGCCTCTTCATTCATATAAGCCACCATAAGCACCTCTGCCGTGCGATAATCCTGTACCACGCAGGGCACCATGCCATCAGAATTTTTCTTCAGCTGTGACCACTGAACCTGGGGCTTAAAATTGTCCATCCAGATCCCTGCTTCGTCCAGATTCATCTTGTACTGCATAATATCTGTCCTAGGATCATTAAAAAGTTCCCCACAGATACCACGGGCATTTTCACGCTCCAGAAGGGCATAGATCTCCGAAAAATCCCTTCCGTTGTACAGCACAACATAGGGTCTGTTCGACAGATTATCCACCGCATCCAGCACGGATTCATCCATTACCAGCACCTCATGAAACAGCTCGTTCATCTCCGTCTGGTTTTTAAAAATAAAGTCTACATTGTATACCGATACAAGAAACCGATCCTTTCCGTAGCGGTCTGCCGCCATGCGTGCCAGATCAATGCAGCCGGGTTTTGCCGCATTGAACATGATCTGCTTGCAGCCGGCATAGATCAGCTTTTTTACATCCTCCAGCCGTCTGAGATTGCCGCCGCCGCAGGTGGGAATATCGATCATGCGGTTTAACTCACGAATCGCCTCGATATTTTTGGCATGCTCATCATCGTCATCATCAGACAGGTCAAAGACAAAAATCTTGTCGATTCCACTGTCATTGTAGGTTTTTGCGCAGGCACTCAGTTCACCGATGGGTGTAAAGTCCTGATTGTTCTTAACCGGCAGTCCATCCTTTAGATAGATGGTGGCTACCAGAATTTTTTTGTCCATAGCTGTATTACCTTCCTGAAATATAGTGCTATGCGGGCCAAAAGTCATTTTGTCCCGCAGGTGTGATCAATCCTCAAAACGTACGCGGATGGAATTGGCATGAGCCGTAAGCTGTTCACATTCCGCAAACTGTACAATATCCTTATAAACCGGTTCCAATGCCTCTCTGGAATAAGAGATGATGCTTGATTTTTTGATAAAATCATCCACGGAAAGGGCAGAGAAAAATTTGGCGGTTCCGTTTGTGGGAAGCACATGATTTGGTCCGGCAAAATAATCGCCTAAGGGCTCACTGCTGTAGGTGCCAAGGAAAATCGCACCGGCATTCCGGATCTTGGTCATAACGGTAAAGGGATCTCGCATCACGATCTCCAAATGCTCGGAAGCAATATCATTGGCAGTCTCGATGGCTTCTGCTTCATCCGAAGCCACCAGAATATAACCGTACTGATCCAGTGATTTTTGAATAATCTCCTTGCGGCTAAGGACTGCAACAAATTTATCAACTTCGGCTGATACCTGCTCTGCCAGGGAAGGGCTTGTAGTGATTAAGATCGCAGATGCCATCTCATCATGTTCTGCCTGGGAGAGAAGATCTGCCGCTACGAAGCGGGGATTTGCCGTCTCATCTGCCAGTACTAAGATCTCGCTGGGTCCTGCAATGGAATCGATGCTGACATGACCAAACACTGCCTTTTTGGCCAGTGCCACATAAATATTTCCGGGGCCTACGATCTTGTCAACCTTGGGGATGCTGGCCGTACCGAAAGCAAGTGCCGCAATGGCCTGGGCGCCGCCTACCTTATAGATTCGATCCACACCGGCCTCCTTGGCTGCCACTAACGTAGAGGCACAGATTTTGCCATCCTTTCCGGGAGGAGTCGTCATAATGATCTCATCCACTCCTGCTACCTTTGCAGGAACCACATTCATGAGTACAGAGGAAGGATAGACAGCCTTGCCGCCGGGCACATATACACCGACACGCTGCAGAGGTGTCACCTTCTGACCTAAAATAATGCCATTTTCCTTGGAATCAAACCAGCTGAACTGGCGCTGTTTTTCATGATAGGTACGAATATTGACCAGTGCCTTTCGAATAACGTCAAGAAGCTTCGGATCAACCGTGGCATAAGCCTCTCTGATCTCATCCTCTGTCACTAAAATCGTATCTGCATTGATGTCTGCACCGTCAAAGCGTTTGGTATAGGAAAAAATCGCTTCATCTCCGTTTTTCCGGACCTCAGCAATAATGTCTGCCACACGATCCTCATATTCCCCGTAGCTGTTAGGGCTGCGTTTCAATAAATCCTCTAAAATATTATTTTTTGTTTCCTTGCTCAGCTGTACAATCCGCATATCAATTCTCCTTTTGAATCACACGTTTTAAATCCGCAATCAGTTTTGTGATGCGTTCGTTTTCCATCTTCATGCTCACCGGGTTGACAACCATCCGTGCAGACAGAGGACATACCTCCTCTAAAACCTGCAGTCCGTTTTCCCGAAGGGTGGAGCCGGTCTCTACAATATCCACGATCACATCCCCCAGCCCTACGATGGGAGCCAGCTCAATGGAGCCGTTTAGCTTGATGATCTCCACCGTCTGCTGCTTTTTATTATAAAAATAATCCTTGGCGATCCGGGGATATTTTGATGCCACACGAATCTGCTCATGGTGCTGTAAAAGCTTCTTCGCGCTCTCCGGTCCGCAGACACACATCCGGCATCTGCCAAAACCAAGATCTAACACCTCATAAATATTTCTTCCTTCTTCCAGGATGGTATCCTCTCCCACTACGCCGATATCCGCGGCGCCATACTCTACATAGGTGGGTACATCCGGACCCTTTGCAAGGAAAAACCGCAATCTCTTTTCCTCATTGACAAAGATGAGTTTTCGGGTGGTTTTATCCTTCATCTCCTCGCAGGTAATGCCGATCTCTTCCAATAACTTTAATGTATGATTTGCCAGTCTGCCCTTGCCAAGTGCAAAGGTCAAATAACGCTCACTCTCTCTCTGTTCCATCTCTGATCTATTCTCCAATCATCCAGGTGATTCTCGCAATATGATTTTTTTCCCCGTAAGATTCATAGGCATCCCTGCCCTGGGTCTCATCAAAAAGCAAAAGCTCTGCACGTCCTCCGGCACCGCGCAGCTTCCGCGCACATACCACAGCCTCCTCACGATGAGCCACATCATAGACAATCAGCTGTGTCTGATGCAAAATCGGCACTTCAATCTTCTGCCGGCGGATGGCTTCTAATAGCTGATCAATCACTACCACAAATCCGATGGCAGCAGCATCCCTGCCAAACATAGGCAGCAGGTGATCATAACGTCCACCCTTTACAATGGGCTCACCGGTCCCATAGGTATAACCACTGAGCAAAATGCCGCTGTAATACTGATAATCGCTGACCATGCCCGGTTCAAAGGATACATACTGGTCAATTCCATAGAGCAGCAGCAGCTCCTGCAGCTGTTCCAAGCGAAGCAATGCCTGATAAACCGCCGTATATTCTCTCGCATCTTCCAAAAACTGCTTTCGTTCCTCTGCAGATATGTACATACACCGCAAAATTCCAAAACAGCGCTTTAAATTCTCCGGAAGATTCCGGCTGTCAATAAATTCTTCCACGCCAAAGAAATTTTTATTGGATAGCAGGCTATGCAGCTCCTCTGTCTCATCCGGGCGAAATCCGGCCGCCTCGGCAAGTCCATGAAAAATACTGGCATGACCCACACTGATCTGGAATTCTTTCAGGCCTGCCGCCTGCAGACAATCCACAATCATGGAAATCATCTCCGCATCGGCATCCACCGATGCATCACCGATAAACTCAGCCCCCAGCTGGGTACATTCCTTCATGCGCCCCCGCAGACTGTGGTGATTAATAAATGTATTCCCCTTATAGCAAAAACGCAGCGGCATAGCTTCATCCATATAATATTTCGCCGCAGATCTGGCAATAGAAGGCGTAATATCAGGCCGCAATACCAGAGTATTTCCTTCTCTGTCAAAAAACTTATACAGATCCTTTGACGGAGTTGTCCCCACCTCCTTGCCAAAGGTGTCAAAGAATTCAAAAGACGGTGTCTCAATGGGATGATACCCATAACCGGTCAATACAGAAAACAGCTTCTGCTCTAAATATAGTTTGCGTTCACATTC
>CAVITM010000175.1:0-4372 GCA_963645455.1 Moraxellaceae bacterium
TTGGATGTCAGGCTTTGACAACCAAACTACAGTCTCAATCCTAAAGCAGGGTAGTTAGACTGTGGATTGGATGTCGGGGGATTTGGGCAACAAGTTTGGATTTAAAGGAGAACTAGCAATGGATGATTTGATTTTTAGACAAGCAAGAAAAGATGAAATGCCACGCATCCTTGCAATGCAAGCAGATATTTTTCATGGAGAACAGGGAATTCCAGCGGATGATATTGATACCTTTTTGGCCAAGAAGCCTATTTGTTGGTGTGCGAAATCAAAGATAGATGGGAAAATTTATGCAGCGACTGCTGCATGGCAGGAGAATGAAGAAACTCACTGGGGACGTTTTGTTGTATTTCCAGCTGCGAGAGGAAAACATATTGGAACAAAGCTGGCAAAGGTTTCGTTTGATGAATTGTTTAATATGGGAATTGAAAAAATATATATGGACGCCCGAGATGCTACTGTGAGAATTGTTTGTGGTATGGGTGGACATATAACTGGAGAATCTTACAAATTCTATGAGGGCAATGTAACTCCGGTTGTATTAGAAAAAAGAGATTACGTAAGAACAGCATAATTTATACTATTTTCTGTAGTATACCCCAAAAGCTCCCATCACCGGATGATTCCAGTGGTGAGGAGCTTGCTTTTTGTCTAGCGCCAGCAAATTACTATTGTGGATATAACTCTCATTAAATCTTGTTGACATGGAAACAAAAATATAATATACTTGTTTACAAGGAAACAAGCTAAGAGGTGATATTGTGAATACGGAGCTTATGAATCTGTTTGTTAAGTATATGGAGAAGCAGGAAATACTCTCCAAACTTACAGAAGACGAAAAATTGCATGGATATAATTATTCGGAAATCCATACAATTGCTGCCATTGGTGATCTGGAAGAGCCAAATGTAACCAACATAGCAAATCATATGAATGTTACAAGAGGAGCTATAAGCAAGATTACAAAGAGACTTTTGGCACAAAATCTGATAGAAGCTTATCAGCAGGATGGAAACAAGCAAAAGATTTTTTTCCGGTTGACTGAGTCGGGACAGTTTTTATATGACGAGCACGAAAAAAGACATAATCTTTGGCTGAAACGAGACGATGCTTTCATAAGACAATTTGATGAAAAAGACGTAAAGCAGGTCGAAGAATTTATGCGTGCATTCAATAATTATCTTGAAGCACAAATAGCTGAATTGGGAGGAAATGCGAATGAAGATTGATATCACATTAAAGATTACACCCAAGATGGTGACAGATGCTCAGGGCAATGAGAAGAAAGCATTGGTTGGTCATTTGGGAACACATTTTGATGTTATGAATAAAGAGTTTCCGCTCGCGTATACAGAAAGAAAAGGTATCCTGTTTGATGTCAGCGGAGTAAAAGATAGAGACATTGATATTACCGATGTTGATTTGGATAAAGTTGATCAGGATATGTTTGTTGCTTTTTACACCGGATTCATCGAAGAAGAAGGCTATGGTACGAGAAAATATTTTACAGAGCATCCAGAGCTTTCAAATGAACTAATTGAAGCATTATTAAAGAAAAAGGTTTCTATCATCGGAGTGGATTTTGCAGGTGTACGAAGGGGAAAAGAACATACTCCTATGGATCAGCACTGTGCAGATTATGGAGTGTTTATTGTTGAAAATCTGTGTAATCTGAAAAGCTTGCTTGAAAATGATGGCACATTCATGGCAAATACTTATCCGATGAATTATGCGGAAATGACAGGATTGCCATGCCGAGTTGTAGCAGAAATTTAATAGAAAATTATGAAAAACTCCTCACTACCATATGATTTGTGGTGAGGAGCTTTTTGTTGAAATGCGTTCGCAAGGAGCTGCCGGTGGCTGGCCTTGCAGGTTTATAGGTCATCCGATTTTGTATGTATATGCAGAGCTGACGGAATCAGAAAAGAAAGAATTTATGAGGGCTATCATTGAACGGATTGAACTTTATCCAGAGAAAAGGCCCGATTTTCCTTTTATCGGAATTGATCTAGGGGTTCAGGTTGTGACCTCGGATTAGATAACGCGAATTGAGACCCTGGAATGGATAACAGGAAAAAATGATAAAATCGGAATTTACAGGAGAAAAGTTGATATGGATGCTATTTGGAACATACTTTACGATGAAGCTAAAAAAGTTTTGAATCCTAGGAAAATATCTGAATGGATGGAAGCTGGCGGTGTGGCCGCAGCAATCGAAACAACTGCTGGCAATATCTATACGGGAGTTTGTGTAGACGGTGCTTGTACACTAGGAATCTGCGCCGAACGAAATGCCATCTTGTAAAAACGAAGGTACTGAACAGTTACAAGATGTAAAAAATATCGAATTTTGTTGACAAGTTTCCACATTTTGTCAAGGATTTCAGTTAAATTTGTTCCGATATTCTAAAGGAGTCATTCCTGTTTCTTTTCGAAAATGTTTTCCAAAATAACTTGAGGAACAGAAATTCAGCTTGTCGGTGATCTCCTGGATCGATAATGCTGTATTTTTCAGCAAAAGCTTTGATTTTTCTATTTTTTGTTTCATAAGATACTGGCTTAACGACATTCCGGTTTCTTCGTGGAACTTTCTGGAAAAATAGTATTCACTGTATCCAAATTCCGCAGCAAGCGTTTTCATATCCGGTTTCATTTCCGGCGAAAGGGCAAGTTTATCACAAACGGCTTTCATCTGAGGGGAAATAGAAGAGTCTGTACATTTTTGTTGATGAACTCTCTGAATGTAATCCTGCAGCATCGTTTTACTGATTTCACCTAAAGAAGAGATGTTCGTGCTTTCCTCTACAGCCTGAAGATAACGGTCACTAAGCAGGTATGCCGTTGAGGGTGCCAGTCCGCCGGAGATTGCAGACTGGCAGCAAAGTGCAGTCAGGATGATGACTGCATTCTTTGTCTGACGCAGAAAACCACCGGTATGATTCTGAGTATAACCAAGAGATGCAAGATGATTCACGGTTTTCTGATAATCCAGATTGCCATTTTCCACCATAGACAATAACTTTTTGGTAGCCAGCCAGGTCTGCTCCGGAGCCAGGGATCCAAAACTATCAGAAACAGCAGAAGGTTCCTCTGCATGATGAAAGTATACAAAGTCACTGCTTGCTATTTTTTTATCATAAAGACAGTAGTGAAGCATGCAGCCATATTCATACATACGGATCATTGGCACAATCGGAAGAGAATCTACCAGATCCAGAAATCCCTTCTTAATAGAGACTGGTATTTTTAACTTATCCATGCGGGCATTGATATTCTGTATGGAATAATCTGCTGAGAAAACTGGTCCTATTACATGGACTTTTTTTATTTCTCCCTGATCAAATTCACATTCAGAAATCCATAGCATTCCAAGAGAGTTCATACACACTATCGGATAGGCACAGGCAAACGGGTAAGAGGGGTCGTCTTTGGTAATATCCGGCATCTGTTCAAGAGAATTTAACTTATCAATTGCGAAAAAGAGATAAATTGCGTTCGCTTGTTTATTACTGCAAAAAACAGGTGACAGGTCAGAATTAAATTCTGTAAATGTAATATCATGAGCACATGACACAAGTGAGCGAAAAAACGAAAGACGTTCTTCAATCTTATTCATTTGTAACCTCCATATAATAATCGGACAGAAGATAATAATCCTTTTGTAAACTGCAGGTAAGCTCTGCATTGATCAAAAAGTCATCTTTGTTGTCAGAAACCGAAGCAAAAGCAAAAATATACTGGCATAGGCTGGATTTCAGATTCAGTCGATCTCCTTCTTTGGTCTGTAAAAATACATCTCCGCTGCAATTCTTTACGGCGTTGATAAGTGCAATGGTATCAATCGGTCTTTTTAATATTTTCATAATGATGATTCCTCCTCACAATAAATGTATCAAAACGAGTGAAAATATATTATCATTATTTGGAGAAAAATATCACATATTAGCTATAAAATAGTATATCAGCAAAAACGTTATAAATAAAGCAAAATTATTATACCGCATCCAGTTTCAAAAAGAATATAGTACAATCATCAAAAGGAAACGGGGGTAACCAAAATGAAAAAACAAAAGAAACCAAAAGATCCGATGGCACCAAATTTAAAAGAGTGTCTGCTGTGGAACAGCCGTCAGGTAAGTCAGTCGATGAATATCGTGATCATGGGCTTTTTGTCCATGTATTGTTCGGATGTTTTAGGAATCAATATTGGCCTGGTGGGAACCTTGCTGATGGTGAGCAAAATCTTTGATGGTTTTACCGATATCATCGCTGGCTACATTATTGACAGAACCAACACAAAGCTTGGCAAGGGACGCCCTTATGAATTGTGTATCATCGGTTACTGGGTATGTACAGTGCTGATGTTTTC
>CAVITM010000176.1:0-4332 GCA_963645455.1 Moraxellaceae bacterium
GATATGTGAACCTGACAGCCGGACAGCATTACCGCAAACACGCATAACAGCAAAGGTCCTATTCTCAAAAATTTTTCTCCCATAATCAATTTTCCTTCCTCTTGGCAAAAAACACGGTCTGTGCCTTCATCGAGATATTGACTGCCTCATATCCATAACTGCACAGTTCTTTCTTATATTTCAGGAAAGAGTGATCCAGCGGCACACCGGCGATCTGACCGATTTCATCAAAGGTCAATGTCATTTGGGGCTTGCCGCTTTCATGAATGTACGCCCAAAGCGTATTGTATTTGCTCATATGGTGCTCTCCCAAAAAGTTATAATTTTCATAGTGCTTCAAAGATTCCTGCGCCCTTTGTCATCAGCCAATGATGAAGCCATCCGGCGGCAATGAACAATACTGCACAGAGCATTGCGAGGAAGGCATTCACAGTAACGACATTTCGCAAGAGCACATATATGCCCGCAAATACGGCAATAATCAACCAGCCGCCAAACAATGCCTCCGCGACAGGTAGGCTCTGCTTGATTGGCATGATCTCGCTGGTCCAATGGAAATTCGGCATTTTCAGGTTTGAAGACAGCCCAATTTCTGCCATAAGCAATGAAAAAAGTATAGCCAGTACAGGAAGCAGGACGGCACAAAACAGCTGCGGCCTCATCAGCCATTCCAGAACGATTACCAGAGGAATTGCAGGGATCCAGGTCAAAAGCAGCTGCAGCATCAGCTTTGCACGCAGCACCTGTCTGCCGGATACCGGCAAAGACTGCGCAATCCACAGATTCTTTCCTTCCAATGAAATGGATGGCGCCGTCATATCGTTCATTGTGGTGAACAAACAAACGATTGCAGCGGCAAGCAAAGAAACATAATCCGCAAATTCCGGCATTGTGATGAACTCCCGAATCACATCTGCCTTCCATACCAGGGCTGTTGCCGAAGCGGGCATTAGGATAATCCCCAATCCGCAGTTCAGCATATAATTGGCGCTGCCGGTAAAACGCTGAAGCTCCTTTCGGAGTAATGCACTTTGAACGGGAACCGGCTTTACCGCTTTATCTTTGTATATGGTTTTAGCGCTGCTGTGATTTGCGGTTGCCAGCTTCAAAAAACTCCGCGACAAAACCCAATAGGTAATGGCCGTTGCTGCAAGAACAATTGCCGCAAATATCAGCATGGACAGAATGCTGCCCTCTGCTGCAAGCCCCATGTGGTACAGCGGATAAAAGACCTTCTTCATCGTATTTCCCACGGCATCTAAATGCAGCAGAAGCTCCTGAAGGAGAGAATACGCTCTTGCATAAAAATAGTAGTATGTCGCAATAAATATCAAGGAGATGACCACGGTAACGACATTTTTGTGTTTTACCTTTGACGCAATCAGCGCAACTACCCATCCGAGGGCAGCCGACAGGACCAGTATCAGCAGGGACAGTACCAGCGGGATCAGCAGTATGTGGATAGTTCCGGCAACCGAAACCGGCGCTGCGGCAAACCGGATGATCATCGTCGGTATCATAACGATCAGTTCGTACATAAGCCCCATTGCATACACGCCGGACAGACGAACCGGCAGGATCCGTGAGACGGGGATCGGCATGGAGAGCAGCAGATCATTGTCCTTCGCCTGATACAGCGAGCTGTAGGTATTGAATACGCTGCCGAAAACACCGAAGAAAATCGCAATCAGTCCCATCAGGCACCAGTAAAGCCAGCCCATATGCGCACCAAGCATCGGAGCGCAGAGCATTTTTGCCGCGAAAGCAAATATGACACCGAGAAAGCCGAACAAAACGAGATACAGCAGCCCATAGCCGACAATGCCTTTTGTGCTGCGGTGCTTGCCGGACTTGCTGTCCCGATACAGCCAGGAGAACACCTCCAGCATCTGCTTTTTGAACAAAGCTCTTGTCATGCTTCTCCCTCCAGTTCGAGGAAGACTTCCTCCAAAGATATATCGCCCTTTACTTCTTCCATCGTACCGGATCTTATAAGCTTTCCGCTCTTGATGATCGCAACCTTATCGCAGAGCTTCTCGGCTACCTCCAACACATGAGTGGAAAAGAAGATCGCCGAGCCCTTGTCGCACAGTTCCCGCATGATGGATTTCAGCAGATGCGAGGCTTTCGGATCAAGACCGACAAACGGCTCGTCCATGATAATGAGCTTCGGCTCATGTACCAGTGCAGATATGATTGCCAGCTTTTGCTTCATACCGTGGGAATAAGCGGAAATCGGCTGTGCCAGATCCGCTGTCAGTTCAAAAGCATCCGCATAATGACGGATACGATACTTGCGGTCGGCAGCACCGACGGCAAATATATCCGATATGAAATTGAGATACTGGATTCCGGTCATAAACTCGTATAGATCTGGATTGTCGGGAATGTATGCAAGATTCTGTTTGCAGCCAATGGGATCCTCTTTTACCGAAATCCCGTCAATGGTGATATCGCCGCTGTCAAACTGCAAAATACCGCAGCAGGCTTTCAGCGTTGTGGTTTTGCCTGCTCCGTTGTGTCCGATAAAGCCGTAAATCTCTCCGGGCAGAATGTGCAGCGACAGGTCATTGACCGCCTTTTTCTCTCCGTAGGTTTTCGTTAAATGCTCTATTTTCAGCATGGATGTTTCCTCCTAAATAAAGTCTTATGGCTATGAATGTGTTATCCTGTGATCCAGCCATCCAGAAAACGCATCTGTTCTTCCGTGTGAAACCAGTGCTCACCGTTCGGCATGACAGTTAATTTCGCGCCGGTCTGCTTTGCAAAGGCCGATATCGTTTCAATCGAGGTCAGATTGTCATGTTCCCCGTATAGAATGCGAGTGGGGACACGCCAGAAAATCGGATGTTCCCGCACATAGGTAAGATAATTCCATGACAGCGTTTCACCGAAATTTGTGGGAATTTCCTGCTTTTCAGCAAGCTCCTGTTCGGTCACGCCTGCCCACAGCATCATATTGCCGATTAACTTTTCCATATCAACAACAGGAGAAATGAAATACGCATTATCAATCAGCGATTCATCCAGTGCAGACATAGAGAAAAAAGCACCGATGCTGTTTGCCACCAGCGTGAGGATTTCACAGAGTTTCCGCTGTTCAGCAAAAAATTGTGAGAATTCCTCTTTCGCTTCCCACGGAGTCGTTGCACGGTAATCAAAACCGATGACTTTCGCTTTCGGAAACAGATGCTCATAATGCTCCGCTTCTTCCGCCGAGCCGCCTTTTCCATGAACATAAATAACGATATTTTTCATCTTATATAAGTGCTCCTGTCATCGGATAAGTCCAAGCAGCTTCATCCATGCCACGGTTTCGACTGCTTTGGTGGCGTCGTTGGTTCGCTCACGCTCCGCATCAGAACCGGGATCGTCTGTTTCGCTGCCACAGATCTCTTGGCGATCCGGCAAAGCAGTGACATTCTGTAAATTTGTTTGTTCAATTTCAAATTTTGTACGTTCCATATACTCCTCCCGAAAATAAAAACACGCAGTACAAACCATTTTTCGGTCTGCACTGCGTCTAAGCGTCCGGCATCTTGATTTCTTCAATTTTTCCTTTGCGATAGGTGATCACGCATTCGTAGCGGCATTTCGGACAGAACAGCGGAAAATTCTCCAGCACGGTATTTTCCCGCACCTGCGTCCTGGTTTTGCCGCCGCATTCCGGACAGCGAAGCCAATTCGCTTTTCTAATTTCATCCACAAAAAATCACTTCTTCATTCATCGTTCGTTTCCTCCTTGCGACGGCGTTTGAGAAGCTGTTCATTGACTTCGGCGGCGTTCCGGATGCATTGCCCAAAGTCAACCAGGTGCCAAACGATTTTCGCCGCAAGAATAAACGCGGCATAAATGATTGCATCCTTTCGTCCGTACCAGAAGCCCCAATGGTGGGCGAGGGGAAGCAATACAGCCTCCAACAGAATCGCATGCAGCACAGTGCGAAGCCACCATGCGCCCGGCGTCAAATCCTCTTTTGAATAGTAAACGACCAGCGTCGCCATGCACACCAATGTAAACAGGATGCATCTCCCGAAGAATGTGACGACAGGCAGCTCGGAAGTTGGATTAAACAGCAGGCACATGAAAAAGGTGCTGAGCATGATAATCCCGTACGCCATAACAAAGCGGTGAAGCCAAAATGTTATCTTTTTACGAAACATCTCCTACACCTCCAATAGCCGTTTCAGCTCTCTCACATACTGGCGGGATATGATCACTTTCTCACCGTTCATGAGCGTTGCCTCAAACCGCCCCGACACGGAAGGGCGGACATATTGGATTTTGTCCGCATTCAGGATCATGGATTTGCTGCATCGGAAAAGCAGAGA
>CAVITM010000177.1:0-4325 GCA_963645455.1 Moraxellaceae bacterium
TTCCTAAATAAAACCAGAGTCAAGAACAATGGCATCATGCCACAGTACTATGTGGAAGGAAACCATGAAGCCATCATACCGAAGGAGATCTTCCTAAGGGTGCAGGATGAAATGGCAAGGCGGCGATCCGTCAGAGGAAATTCAGGAAAGAAGCGAACTTACAGCTGCAGTCACTGCTTTGCACAATTGGTATATTGCGGCGAGTGCGGAGAAATGTTCCGGCGCATCCACTGGAACAATCGCGGCTGCAAATCCATCGTCTGGCGCTGTGTCAGCAGATTGGACTCTACCGGACTGGAATGCCATGCCCGGACAGTGAATGAAAAAGAATTAGAGCAGGTCGTCCTCAAGGCTATAAATGAACTCCTCGCTCATAAGGAAAGCTACCAGCAGCAGCTCCAGGCCAACATCGCTTATGTCATCCGCCTTTGTGCCAGAGGTGAGGTCCAGGCCATCAACGAACAGCTGATTAAACTTCAGCAGGAACTTCTGGACAAGGTCAGCAAACGGCAGAATTATGATGAGATCGCTGATGAGATCTTCCAGCTTAGGGAAAAGAAAGCAAAGACCAACATCGATACTTCTGCCCGGGATGAGCAGATTGAACGCATTACTGAGCTCCAGGATTTCATTAAGAAGCAGTCTACTGAACTGACGGAGTTTGACGAGAATCTGGTCCGCCGCTGGTTAAAGAAGATCACCATATACGAAGATAAGTACACCGTGGAATTCAGGTCTGGCGTCAGTGTAGATATCGAGGGATAAGGGAATATAGGTAAAAATAAGCTCCTCACCACCGGAATGCTTCGATGCTGGGGAGCCTGATTTTTGACGATCATTAACCATCGTTTTTAAAAATGTTTACACAAACTTATTGACACAATCCTTATCTCGGGACTTTATCTTTTTCTCCAACAAACATATGTAAATTATATCAAAGACACTGCATACAGTCCCGGTAATCAATATAAATCCAGCGACTGAATTTCCATTTATTTGACCGTAGATCGTTGGTGTCAATGTTCCTAGCCACTTACAAATGGCAATTCGTAAGGTTTGTGCCTTCGTATTTTCTCTTGTAAACAGCATTACGATAAACATAACAGACATGGCTGTATTCTGAAGAAAAGCTGAGTAAATAGAGGCAATCTCAACTGTTTCGCAGTTAAAGTAGAAAGCAAACTGCATAGCAAAACCAAATACAACCGCTAAAATAGTGGCTGGTATAAAATATTGTTTTGCACTTTGAGGAAAATACTGTTTTCCGTATTTTATCCAAGTCATCATTACGAAAATATCACATATAGCCCAGGCAATATTTGCAATAGACTGTGCCGGAATAAATGACTTGCTGATAAAAAGACCATCAATGCCATAGATCCATTCCCAAGCTAAGTTCAGTGTTAAAGCAAAAAGCGGCATGCCACAAGCTTTATCTTTATTTCCCTGACGAATTAATTCAATATAAACGATCGTCCATGCCAGTCCGCTGATTCCTACGAGTATTGTTTCAAAAAGTTTCATGTACATTTACTTCCTTGTCAGATTCAGAGATTGCTTCCAAAATCTCCAAGTACTTCAACGATCTCTATGGAATCGATGACTTCACTTTGATAATGTCCTGCAACTTTGCATAGAGCCTGGCTGCCTCCCATTGCAAACTTTCCAAAGCCTTTATAAAATTCAGGATTCTTTTGCAACACTGAAAAATCCATTTCTGTATCTGCCGTAGGAATGCTTATATGAAATTGCTTAGGATACTTATTTTTTGTTAACTTGCTATCCCAAAGTTCCTTGTAGGTAATACTGATTGGATGAAGAGAGTGCACATCATTTTCATCAACAATGGTAGCAAAGCATCCCCACTTATTCCTATCCTTTACAACATCCCATGCAGACATTGAAACAGTATTCTCTTTATTCAAATTCATTCCAAGCCATAACCAATGTGGGGCATCAACATCTTTAATGGATGCCTTCGTCCATTGTCGGTCAAACCATGCAACTGCATTTTCTATATGATATGTTTTTCCTTTAATCGTCACAGTTCCTTTGATATCCGCATTTGGAAAAGAAAATTGGTAAGAATTAAGTCCAGCAAGTGGTAAAAGTCCTGTACAACCATTATGAATCACTTTTTTAGGATACACTTCTACATGAATTTCACTGTCATCCGCAACCAGATCCAGTTTCTGCTTATGCTCATCGCCTTGGAAACATCCATATTTTGAATTCACACAGCATTTTCCTTTTATAGGGCCATTGGATGCAGTAGCTCTTCCTGAAACCTCATGAGAAAGATAGATATCATCTGTTGCATCCATAACGAGAAAATCCATCACACTCATACTAAATATTGGAAGCGGACGCACTACCATTTGATGCCATTCAAATCCAATGATATGTCCCTCTGATATAAAGTTTGTACGCAGATACCAGGAATCTGTCGTTTCTTCAGGCTTTGTTATTATGTCGGAGTGAATGTTCGTAAAGGTTGGAAGATTTTGCCTTATCATTTTATCTTCATCCTCCGCTTACTTCGTATAATCTCCAACAAGCTCAATATAGCAATGTCCGCTTACCTTCTTGCCGTTAAATGTTCCCGTTACCTTGCTGGCAGCCTCATATTTATTTATAAATTTTGATACAATTTCCTGTTCTCTTGGAGAAGCCGTAACTTCAAGACAAGTATCAAATTGGGGCAAAGTGATTGTCCAATTAGTCGGATATTTTTGCTTTGAAACAGGACTCTCCCAGTAATCTCTGCGATTTTTGGATAGTGGCTCCATTGTTGCAACACTCTGACTTCCGTCTGCATGTAAAATAGTCGCCCAGGAATGTTCTTCTCCTGTCTGCATATCTTCCGTAGACCAAAGGCTCATATAATCGCCACTGTCAAGATTAATATCCATCCAAGCCCAGCGGAACCGCCCCGCAGATGCTGACATTCCTCGTGGTGCCTGCTGCCACTGACGATCAAACCAGGACTGACCATCTTTAATTTCATATGTTTTGCCATTTATTGTCATTGTGCCATCTGTCATCAATTTCGGAATGGAATACTGATGAACCTGAATACCACAAACAGAAAACAAGCCCGCACCACCATTATAAATAATCTCTCCAACAGGATGCATTATGACCTCTACAGAAGCATTTTCCATGTGAGCCTTCAATTTCATCTCTTTCAAATCACCAATCATTTCTCCGTTCGGTACCTTGATAACAAATGTATCATCTGATATCTGTACTTGTTCAAATGGATAGAAATGATCCTCACCATAATATTCTCCGGTAGTTTCGTCTGTTACAGAAAAGCAGGCGTTCATAACAGCACCTGTTGGCAATGGATAAATCATCAGGTGATACATGAAATTAAGCAAATGTCCATCCGATTCAAAATGACAAATGGCAAACCATGAATTGCTGTTGCAATCTTTTTTCCAGTTTAAATCCTGATCTGGATTTAGTAATGGCGCTACGCCTTTTGTTGCTGCATTAAGTATTTCTTTATTAGCCATAATAAATTTCCTCCTAGTAAATAGATATGCGTTGCATATCTTCTTTGTGTTGTTTATACTATAATAGTTGTATATAACACCTTCAATCATTGATTTTCATCTTATGTTGTATACACAACATATTTTAAATAATGTCTATTAGGAGAATTTGACATGAATAAAAAAGACCGCCGTTATCAGCGAACTAGACAATTCATTATGGAAGCGTTTACAAATCTTCTTGAAAGAAAACCTTTTGATAAAATTAACATAAATGAGATTGCTGACCTTGCAAATATCAATCGTTCCACCTTTTATCTGCACTTTGTCGATAAATATGCTCTTCTTGATGAGTATATAGACGAGCTGCTCAAAGATTTATATGAACAATCGGAGCAATTCTTGCAAACTCCTGAATTCACCGAAATTGAACATTGCTTAGAGATCATTCTTACCTGTCTTTACGAAAAAAGAGAGATTTTTAAGATTCTGTTCAAAACAGAAAACAATCCATATTTTCAACCGCGATTTAAGACTATTATCGAAAGAATTATTACACAGGGCACTAAGACACAGTCAGATAGCAATACTTTAGAGAATGAATTTACAATACAGATAAAAACAGCTGCTCTGGCCGGAATAATTGAATGGTGGTTATCAAGCAGTGCGCCTATTCCTGTAGATACTATGGTTAAAAATATACTAAAGGTCCTTGTAAAGCTTGAGGATTTAGATATACATACAAAATCGGATGACCTGTAAACCTGCAAGGCCAGCCACATCGAGGTTTTCCAAATGCAAGGAGAAAGCCGCGCAGGCGGTTTC
>CAVITM010000178.1:0-4291 GCA_963645455.1 Moraxellaceae bacterium
CTCATGCTCTTTTTCCCATGTGATATCCTTCATCACATACAAAACGCTGGTGACGCATCCGTTGGTATCACGCTTTTTCGCGATGATGCGGGCCTCCCGCCAATAGCCATAGATGCTCTTATACTCGGCGGAAATGGTATTTACCTTCGACAGCCGCTCCTGAAGCGTATTTAAATCAAGAAACCGACCCATAAGTTCCAGCATATCAGCGTCGACAAATTGCATAAACGTCGGATTCATGACCTGATCAAAATTGCCGCTTATCTCTCCACCCAACGCTGCATCCAAAGCCGGATTGTTTTTCACAATATGGCATTCCTGTGTCTGAAGGTCAGCTTCCATAATTGCGATATAGAGCGTAGCCAATGCATCAATCGTCTCTCTGTTTTCCTGATCTTTGATGTTTCCAGAACCATTCATCGGTCTAGCCCCCCCCGAAATAATTTTTTCCATAGCTTCCTCCCTATAATCAGACACCTTTCCGGCATGTTTCTCATAATTTGATGACAGTATTTGTTTTAGTTTAACATATTTTTAACAATTCGAATACTGATTTTTGCCTAATTTCACCTGTTTTGGAATTTTCCTATACAGAAAAAAGCCATCCCGGCAGGTATTGTACCAATTGGGATGACTTTTTTACATTGTAAGCATATTTTACAAACCGAATAATTGCAGGAGTTTCTCCCAGAAGCCACTGGATGCTTCCTCCGTATTCTCAGTCTCAGCTGCTTCGTTTTTTTCAATGGCAGTTGTTTTGATTACAAACTGTACCGAATCTACCGCCCTATTTTTCTCGGAAACAAAAGATTGGATTTCACCATCTCCGCCGCTGATGGACGAAGTCATGGAATCAATCTCATCGCTGATCTGCGTATCCATATCCGAGGTTTGATCCACGAACTCACCGGTTCCATCGGTAAGCTCTTCTGTGCCGTCATACAGCTTTTCAACAGCATCGCTGAATTCCCCTACTGCAGACTTTAATGCACCGGTGTTGTCATAAAGGGTATCCATTCCCTGCTGCAGCTCTCCGGCTCCCTCAAAGGCTTCATTTACGGCATCCGTATAATCCAAAAGGCCCTGATAATAGGTACCGTAATTATCCAGCTGTTTTTTCAGCTTGGACACCTGCTTTTTCGCCGTCTGATAGGTTTTGTCAGAGGTTGCGGCACTTAGCCGGTCCAGAAGCTCCATCAGTTCTCCCAGCACTTCAGAATAATTGGAGGGCGTCAGTGTGATGGAATCCATGCCGCCGGCACTCAGCTTCCCATTCAGCACCTCTGCTGCAGCATTGCAAAGTCCCTCATAAGTAGTATATGCAGCCGCAGTTAACTGGTCATTTTTTTCTGTAATAGCAGAAAGTCCGGTATACAGCTTGTCCGTACCGTCACTAAGGGCGCCGACACCGTCGTTTAGCTCCCCAACCTTTTCATCCAATGTACCGGCAGCATCCGACAGGGAACCTGCTCCGTCATTTAGCTCAGTGGCGCCATCGTCCAGATCTTTGACAGCCTGGGTAATCTCATCTACCTTGTCCATCAGTTCTGTATCGTCCACCTCAATATCCAGGTTTAACCGGACACCGTTGATGGCCACCGCATCCATCTCAAAATCCGTGACATCGGCGCAGATGGAAGTATCGATGCCCTTTCCCGGCAAGATCGTATAAGTCAGCTGTTTATCGCTGCCCACATTGGCCACCGTAGCATCTGTCGAGACAATGTTTTTGCATTGGTTGGTATCCAGCGTAAAGGAAGCCTGCAGGGCATAATCATCATAAAAATTGCCCTTACATTTTTTATTTTCACTCACCGAAAAACGGATCTCCAATGCTCCGCTTTTTCCCGCAAGATCTTCCGGCGAATATTCCTCTCCGTCAAGGAAATAGCGAATCGATATGTTCCACGGAATCACGGTACTATCCAGCGTTCCCTGATAGTAGACCTTGTCCGCATCGGATGAAAACGTGATGGTATCCCCATTCTGCGTGATCTCATCTGTCGTATTCAAAAGCTTTACCGATGTATAATCTCCGTAATCAGTAATATGGCCGCCCGCAAAGCTATTGACCACCTCAATATCCGTCACCTCTCCGGAGGCATCGGCCATGACATAGATCACTTCTTCTTTTTCTGATGATGCCGTGGCAGCAAAGGCGGGAACAGTCAGAGAGCCAGCCATCAGTACAGACAGCGTCACCGCAGTCACTTTTTTCATATTCTTCATTGTACAAAAAACCTCCTTTTTCTTCCGAACGATCCATGAATCAAACAAATACAACAGTCCCGGTAAAACAAACAGCACGATGACAAAGGAACAGATCGTTCCTTTTCCGAGGAAATATCCCAGCTGTGAGAGCAGACCGTGGGTGGAAAAAATACCCAGCAAAAATCCTACCACAGTCAGTACACTTGCAGAAGTCATGATGGATACTGCTACTGCCGAAACAGTCCGGACAATCGCCTCTTTTTTTGAAAAGCTCTGCCGCATCTCACGATACCGGTCAGTGAAGAGGATCGCATAATCCACTGTTGCCCCAAGCTGAATGGAGCTGATGATCAGATAAGCGATATAAAAAATCTTCTGATCGGTAAAATAGGGAATGGCCAGATTGATCCATACAGCGGTCTCTATGGACAGCACAAGAAGCACCGGCAGAATCAGTGACTTCATGGAAAACAGCAGCACAACAAATACCGCACCGATGGCAACCAGGTTGACCTTTTGCATATCTTTTGTCACAGTGTCCATCAGATCGTAGGTTGATACACCCTCGCCGGCCAGATACCACTGGCCCGGGTAATATTCTTCCGCTGTGTCCCGGATCTCTTCCACCAGAGAGAAGGTTTCATCCCCCTCATAGGGAACGTCCACCGTCAGCACCATACGGGTATAATTCTGGCTATTCAACTTGGAAAGTGTACCTTCATCCAGATACTGCTCCGGAATGGTCTCTCCTACCGTATCTACATAGGACACAATGCTGGTGATTCGGGAAATTTCATGCAGCGCGTCAGAGAGGCTAGCCTGGGTTGCGGTACTGTCCTTTGGAATCATCAGCACATAGGTATCCTGCTTGCCAAAGATGTCCTCTATTTTTTCCCGATCTGCGCCAATCTGAGTGGAAGTGCCAAAAATATGAGATGCGCCATAATAAAAGCTGTTGGCATTAGATGCCAGATAACTGGGCACGATCAAAATGACAAACACTGCCACCAGCGGTATCATCAAACGACGGACAAGGCCGCCGAATTTATAAAAGGACGGCATGAAGGACCGATGCTTCGTCTTATCAATCAGTTTAAAGGTACGAAGAATTAAGGCCGGCATAAATGTAAATACCGTAATCAGGCTGACGGCGATTCCTTTTGCCAATGCAAGACCAAGATCCGGACCGATCTGGAACTGCATCAGGCACAGTGCAAGAAAGCCGATGACTGTGGTGAGTCCGCTGGCGAGAATGGATGATGTGGACATGGTAAGTGCCTGCACCATAGCTTCCTTTGGATCTTCCGTCGTCTCTCTGCACTCAGCAAAACGATGCAGCAGAAAAACAGAATAGTCCAGTGATACCGCAAGCTGCAGGATATTTCCCGCTGCATTGGTCACAAAGGAAATCTCTCCAAATATCAGATTGGTTCCCGAATTGATAATGATTGCGATTCCAAGTCCTGCTAATACGAGAAAGGGTTCGGCATATGATGTGGTAGTAAGTATCAGTACAACCAGCACGAAAATCACCGCAATGATGGCAATCGTTGTAATTTCACTGACCGTGCTGGTAGTTGCCACGGCGGTTGTGACAGCGCTGCCGGTCATGAAATTATCGTCTCCTATGATTTCACGGATGGAATCCACAGCCTCAATACGCTGATTCTCGTCAATGGTCACCAAAAACAGTGCGTTGTTGTCCTTGTAATAGGTCTCCACCGTGTCAGTATCCAGCGTCTCCAGCGGCACCGTCACGCTTTCTGTATCATCCAGCCAGGTGACATCTGTCACACCGTCAACAGCCAATAATTTTTCCTTATACTCCAGTGCCTGGGGAACAGACACATCCCGCACCATCACACGGGCGTTGGGGATCCCGCCCTCGTACTCCTGCTCCATCAGATCCAATGCCTGTGTAGAAGCGCTATCCGGCGGCAAATAATCGTTCATGTCATAGTTGACTGCTACAAACTGCCTGCAAACTGCACAGATGATAAATGCAATCAGGTAAATCACTATGATACTCTTGGAATGACGGACGATATACCGATAGAATTTCGTCATGATTCATTTTCTC
>CAVITM010000179.1:0-4279 GCA_963645455.1 Moraxellaceae bacterium
TCCATATTCTTCCTGAATTTCAGCTGTTTTTTCTGAATGTCATTTTCAAACATGACAGACGTCTTTTCATCGTACAAATCTATAATCGTTTCATCCAGGCTCTCTTTTCCGCTGTCAATTCGTGCCACTTCCAGTACATTATTGATCAGACTCAGCAAATATTGACCCGAGGTCTTGATCTTATCCAGATGATCCTTCAGCTTCTCCGGCTGATCCAGCTCCTTTTCCATCAATGTGGCAAATCCCAGTATGGCATTCATAGGTGTGCGGATATCATGGGACATGTTAAATAAAAATACGGATTTTGCACGGTCAGCGGATTTTGCATGTTCCACAAGCGCTTCTTTTTCCAGAACCTCTCTTTCTTTTTTCCGGATATTTCGCATAAGAAGCAGGATGATCAGTGCAGTGCAGCATCCAGCAAAGGCAAAAATCCCCGGCAAATGCGCTTTCACATAATCCGAAAATCCATAGGAATAAAAATCAGAAACATACTGGTAGGAATAATCCGTGGCATAAGATGTCCCCAGAACCTTGATCGCCCGATTCAAAAGCAGCAGCAGATCTTTATTCCCGTGTTTTACGCCAAAGCATTTTCCTGTGCTTTCGCTTAACTGGACATAGCTGAGTGCATCATATGCGGAATTGGCTGTGACATACTGCACGCGCAAAGTGTCCATGATGGTGCCATCCGCATCTCCCGTCAAAACCGAATCCAGACAATCATCAATATTCGAACAATAGACCAGTTCCGCCTCCGGATAAACGTGCCTTGAATAATCAATCTGCAAGGAATTATTTTTATTGACAGCGATTCTCTGAATATCCGCCTTCTGATCTACGGATTTATAAAATAATGTTCCACTGTCAGATACCACCTGAGAGCTGGCATGGATTCCGGCCTTTTCCAATTGCCAGGTATCATCTGCTACCGGAAAAACCAGATCCACTTTCTCATTTTCCAAGGCTTCCAGCATTTCCTCATAACCAGGAAAGGCAACATACTGAATGTCGGGTGTCTCCTCCAGTCCTAATGCCGAAAAAGCATTCACCAGGGCATCCGTGATCAGCCCCCGGACCTCTCCCTGTTCGTCCTCATCGGAATAGGGCAGATAATTGTCCAGATACCCCACCGTCAACACATCATGCTCTTCCAGCCACTGTGTTTCTCCCTCAGTAAGCTCCTTTCCGGAAAGGGCTGAACCGTAGTTTTTATATTTTAGGTCCTGCAGGATATAGGGATCTATGGAAATCATGGTGGTCAGAGCCTCATTCAACTCTTCCAGCAAATCCTCTCTGGAAGCGCTGACTGCCACATAATAGGCTTCCTCTCCAACCTTTGCCACTTCTCTGATCTGGTCCGTCACCAGTGCGTTGTCCAGCGTCGTAGTTTTTAGATCGATCTCGCCCTTTTCCAGTGCCGCATCCCGATCCTCAAAGCTTTTATAATAGACGGCTGTAATATCCAGTCCCGTGTTCCGAATCCATTTTTCTGTGTAGTCCGACATGAGATTGTGGTAAATAAGTCCCACTTTTTTCCCGTTCAGAGTCGTCTTGTCGGATGCCGATATGGTATCATCCTCCGCTTTTTTGCAAAGATAATACTCCTCTACACCCATTTCAGAATCAGGAAAGAGCATCTTTCCCTGACGTTCTTCTGTAATGGATACGCCGCCCAGAAAATCGATCTCCCCCTGCTCCAGCATCTCATAAAGATCTGCCCAGCTTCCATAGACGTATTCATATCTCCAGGGAGCGTAATCCGCTACCTTCTGGAGATAATCATAGCAGTATCCGCCTTTCGGTTCTTCGTCTGAGGAGCCTTCCTGAAACATATCGCTATGATACCAGCCCACACGCACCGTCTCTGTATCATGATCAGCAGCCTGCGCCGGCAAGGAAGGCAGTATCAGAGTCAGCATAACGATCATCAGGCTTAGGCTTATCCATTTTTTATTCTTCATTTTGAAAAGACAAAAATCGCGGCTGTTTCCCGTCGAAATCATCCAATCACCTCTTTGCAAATATTTCATCCAGCACCAGCGCAATCTTCCCGATGCTGATGGGCTTTGCGATATGGCCATTCATGCCGGCCTCAAATGCCTTTTTCTTATCTTCTTCAAAAGCATTGGCAGTCATAGCCACAATCGGAATGTTGGCCTTTTTATTATTTCTGAGGGTCCGTATCTCTCTGGTAGCGGTATAACCATCCATCTTCGGCATCTGAATATCCATGAAGATCAGGTCGTACTTATCCTCCGGTGCCTTGTACATGATATCTACGGCTTCCGTACCGTCCGCTGCGGTATCGATGGTCATGCCTGTTTCCTGCAGGACTGCCGTCGCAATCTCCCGGTTCAGCTCATTGTCTTCCACCAGAAGGGCGTGCTTGCCGCTGAAGTCATAATGCCTGTTCTCATCCTTTGACGCATGTTCCGCTTCCTGGGATAAAATCTCATGAGTCTCCAAAACCGGCTGATCAGCTACTGGGCTTTCTGCCACTTTAAGATCCAGGGTAACGACAAATTCAGAGCCCTGACCCGGTTCACTTTCCACGGTAATGGTTCCCTTCATCATATCCACGATATTTTTCGTAATGGACATGCCCAGTCCGGTGCCCTGGATGCCGCTGACAGTGGATGTGCGCTCTCTGGTAAAAAGATCAAATACATGTTCCACAAACTCAGGGGACATTCCCCGGCCGTTATCTTTTACACGGAACTGATAGGTTCCATAACCCTTCGCAGAGGAAGTCGTTTCCTTTACGCAAATGCTGATATCTCCGCCGATTCCAGTATACTTCACTGCGTTGCTGACAATGTTCAGCAGAATCTGATTCAGCCGCAGCTTATCCGTGATGACATCCTCATGGGTGACATCTGATGCGTCAATATAGAGATGCTGCTGTTTTTCCGCAACCTGTCCCTGGATCATGGTGCGCAAATCCTGCAGCACATCCGGAATGTGCACCGCATTTTCCTCAAGCTTCACCACTCCGCTCTCAATGCGGCTCATGTCTAAGATCTCATTGATCAGACCCAGCAGATGTGCACTTGATGTATGGATCTTGCTCAGATAATCCTGCACCTGATCCCTGTCATCCAAATGTGTCTGTGCCAATGAGGTGTAACCAATGATAGCATTCATGGGTGTACGGATATCATGGGACATATTGCTGAGAAAGACTGTTTTTGCGTTGGCTGCATGGCGCGCTGCCATCAATGCGTCCTGCAGCGCCATCTCTTTTTTCTTTTCTTCCTCCACTGCACGCAGATGCTCTGCCACAATATCATCTACATTCTGGAATCCTAAGATTGTCTTTGTTCCATCCTCACCGGTCTTGATAAAACTATATTGGAAATAACGAATCTCTCCGTCCACAAGACTGCGATAGTTGCCGTTCAGCTCCGTTCCGGTTTCAAAAGCCTTTTTCACAGTTTCCACACGAATCTCACGGCTGACCCGATCCCTGTCCTCGGGATATACGATGGTATTGATCCACTGTTTCAGCACCGCTTCAAAGGGGAACTCATGATGATCATCCTTGCCGGGAACATCTACATAGTCATCTTCCAGTTTCAGGATCCTCGCTGTCTCTTTCACAAGATCCACAAAATAAACATTTTTAAAATTGCGGGCAAGGGTATCAAAAACCATCAGCTGTTCCTGAAGCCGGGCCTCTGCATTTTTTGATCTGTGCAAAGCGCTCACGATGGCCGCCAGGAACAGGAACAGCAAAATCAGCGCCCCAATTACCTGCGCCGTATTATCCCTGACATACTCAACGATGGTTGTGGTATCTTTCTCACTGTCATACACAGACAGCGCATTCGTAAGCATGTCCGGGTTCATTGCCTTTAATGTCTTATTCAAAATGGACAGGAGAAGTGAATCGCCGTTTGCTACTGCGAATGACATATCCGCATCATTTTCCAGTATGTGGACATTATAATCGTCGCCCTGGATGTATTGTCTGGCCCTCCCGGTTCTGTCAATAAAGCAGTCTGCTTCGCCGCTTTTCACTGCCTTCCTTGCCTCATCAAAAGAGTCATACTCTGCGATCTTCCATTTTGGATAGCTGTTATTGATATACCATTTTGCAGTCGGATCGTCCGTGGCGATGGCAACTGTATTTTCGGCATCTTCATCAAAATATCCGGCCACAGTCACCGCGATATAAGGAATGCTCATGCTTGTATCAGACAGTGACAATCCGTTTTGCACTGCATAATACATGTTATGAGGCACCTTAAAAATCATATCGATCTCACCGTTATGT
>CAVITM010000180.1:0-4267 GCA_963645455.1 Moraxellaceae bacterium
GGCTCGCTGCTGCCGCATCCGGCCAGCATGGAAACCACCAGTGCGCCGACAACTGCAGCACTGATTGCTCTCTTTTTCATATTGCTCTCCTCTCCTAACATGTGTTCGGGGTTAGGCCCCTTTGGTACCTGAGTGCAGCACTGCTGCACTCAGCAACTGCTGTTCACCGCCTGACTGTTCCAACATGAAGCATCAGCAGGGAACGTGTATCTGTTTTACATCCCTTTCGAATTCCTATTCCGTGCAGCAACATTTTGTATCTGCCTGGAATACCGATTATTAAACAAGTCTCTGCTCGGAATTCAGCATTCTACTCAAGATGAAAAACTCTTCGTTAACAGCCACTTTAAATGGATTCTGAATAGATTCAAAACGAATCCGGAATCGATTCACGGCTGTGCTGCGCGCCGTCATCCTTCGCTGTACAGATGACACGCCACAAAATGTCCCGGAGCTGCTTCCTGCAGCGTGGGACTCAGCTCGCTACAGATAGGCTTTGCATACGGGCAGCGAGTACAAAAACGACATCCCGGCGCAGGATTCACCGGGCTCGGCAGATCACCTTCAATCCCGGGTTTATCCTGGGCACGTGCCAATGCAGGGTCTGCAATCGGTATGCAGCTCAGCAGTCCCTTCGTATACGGATGCAGCGGCTTTTCGTAGATCTCCTCCGCTTCGCACGTTTCCACCAGCTGCCCCAAATACATAACTCCGACATCGTCCGATACGTAACGGACCATGGAAAGGTCATGCGCTATGAAAAGGTAGGAGGTTCCTTCTGCCTGCTGATAGTCCCGCAGCAGATTCACCACCTGTGCCTGAATGGAAACGTCCAGTGCCGAGATCGGCTCATCGCAGATAACCAGCTCCGGATTCAGAATCAATGCCCGCGCAATGCCGACGCGCTGGCGCTGACCGCCGGAGAATTCATGTGCATATCTTCCCGCATGCTCCGCTGTCAGTCCCACGCGCTCCAACATGGCATATATTCTGTCATCCATCTCCTTGCGGCTCTGACAGACCTTGTGTGCCTTTAACGGCTCCGCAATGATGTCCCGCACCGTCATGCGGGCATTCAGCGATGCATACGGATCCTGGAAAATCATCTGCATCTTGTGGCGAATCGGCTGGAGCTCCCGTTGTTTCATATGGGTGATATCCTGACCGTCCAGGATGATCCTGCCTTCACTTGGCTCATAGATTCGGATGATCGTTCTGGCGCAGCTGCTCTTTCCACATCCGGACTCTCCGACAAGGCCGAACGTGCGGCCTCTCTTCAGCGTAAAGCTCACGTCATCCACCGCATGAACCTTTGCCTTCGGACCAGAATCAAAAAATTTAGTCAGGTGTTCCACCTGTAAGATCGGCTCTTCCATTACGCCATCCCTTCTCTTGCTAATGCCAGTTTCTCGTGCATGGGATTCCCCTCAGACGGGGCATCCGGCTGCAGCAGCCAGCAGCGCGCAGCGCGATTCCCGACCTCCACAAACGGAGGACATTCATCGGCACAGATATTGCGTGCATACGCGCAGCGGCTGGCAAAAGGACATCCTTTGGGCGGCTTTGTCATATCCGGAGGACTGCCCGGAATGGATTGGAGTCGTTCTTTTTTGTCCTTATTCAGTCCCGGAATGGAGGCGAGAAGCCCCATCGTGTAGGGATGCAGCGGATTGGCGAAGAGGTCTCCAATCTCAGCCTGTTCCATCACGAGGCCGCCGTACATGACAACCACACGGTCGCACAGCTCTGCCACAACGCCGAGGTCGTGCGTGATGAACATGATGCTGGTGCCGTACTCCTCCTGGAGTCCTCGCATCTGCTTGAGAATCTGGTGCTGAATGGTAACGTCCAGCGCTGTTGTCGGCTCATCCGCGATCAAAAGATCCGGGTGATTGGCAAGCGCCATGGCGATCATGACCCTCTGACGCATGCCGCCGCTGAATTCATGTGGAAAAGACTTCATCCTCTTTTCCGGCTCCGGAATCCGCACGTCCTTGAACAGCTGCAGCGTCTTCTCTTCCAGCTCCTCAGCTTTCCAATCCGGATGATGAATATGCATCATCTCTGAGACCTGCCGGCCGACCGGAATCAAAGGGTTCAGACTGGACATCGGGTCCTGGAACACCATGGCGATTTTAGACCCGCGGATCTCGCGCATCTTCTTCATGCTGATCTTGGTAAGATCCGTCCCTTCGAATATTACGCTGCCGCTCTTAATGCGGGCTGTATCCGCCAACAGGCGCAGCAAAGACATCGACGTCACACTCTTGCCGCTTCCAGATTCTCCCACGATACCAAGGATCTCTCCCTTGTGCACGGTAAAGCTCACGCCGCGAACTGCCTGCACCTCTCCTGCGGAGGTGAAAAAGGATGTTTTCAAATCCTCCACCTGTAAAATTGCTTCCTTCATTGGGGCTACCCCTTACTTTTTTAACTTAGGATCCAGCGCATCACGCAAGCCGTCACCCACAAAGTTAAACGCAAACATAATTGCACAGATCATCAATGCCGGAATCAGCAGCTCGTGCGGACTTGTCCGCAGATTAGCCGAGGCATCGTTGCACATCGTACCAAGACTTGCCAGAGGCGGCTGCAGTCCGATTCCCAGGTACCCCAGGAAGGCCTCCATGAAAATAGCGGAGGGAATCAGCATGGTCATTGTCACCAGAATGGATCCCAATGCATTCGGGATCAGATGTTCCAGAAGGATGGTCCTCGAGGACGACCCGATGGTCCTCGCTGCCAGAACGAATTCCTGCTGTTTGAGACTCAGGATCTGGCCGCGGACCACGCGCGCCATGTCAACCCAGTAGACGCTGCCGAGAGCCACTACGATGCTCTGCAGACCGGAGCCAAGAACCTGCATGATCAGAATGACATAGAGCGTCAGCGGAATGGTCGAAATAATATCAACCACGCGCATCATCACCATGTCCACATTTCCGCCGATATAACCGGAAATGCCGCCGTACAGGATGCCGATGATCATATTCACAATGGTTGCCATCAGCGCCACCATCAGCGAAATGCGTGTCCCGTACATCAGTCTCGTCAGAATATCGCGTCCCAAGGAATCCGTTCCCAGAAGATATGACGTGTTCCAGATGATCCTGGACGGATAAATGTTGCCGGTAGTCTCGTCTGCCATCACATATCTCGTACCGCCATAGTACAGAGCGACCTCCGTGCCGTTCGCATCAAAGATCGTCATCGACTTGCCGCTCTCTTCCCGAACACGCGTCAGCTGTCCGCCGAGCTTTCCGTCCTCACTCACGCTGACAACCTTCAGGGCGGTTGTAATGTACATATACCCTCCGCCGGGCGCCTCATAGACCTTCATGACAGGCGGCACATTCACCACCTCCAGGTTCTGCTGCGCATAATCGTAAGAAGTAAAGAGCGGCCCCACAAGAGCAAAAGCTGCTAAAATTACGATCAAAACAAGCCCCGCAATCGCCGTCGGCTTATGCCGGAAGCGGAACCATACATCCCCTGCAAAAGTTCTGCTCTTGGACCAGATCTTTTCGCGATCACTGCTGTCTGTCACCAGCGGTGCCCATTTGTTCTGCTGTGTTTCCATATATTTGTGCTCCATTATCAGGAATTTATTCCTGTCATTTTTCCCAATCGCCATCACTCGAATTTAATCCGCGGATCGATCAGGCAGTAAAAAATATCGACCAAAAGGACCATCGCCATCAAAAACGCAGCAAAGAAAATCGTCACGCCCATAATGGTCGTATAATCGCGCTGCGTCACACTGTTGACAAAGTAATAGCCAATTCCCGGTATGGCAAAAATCTTCTCAATGACAAAGCTGCCGGTCAAAAGACCTGCCACTGTAGGTCCCAGAACGGTAACCACCGGGATCAGAGCATTCCGCAACGCGTGCCGGGTCACAACGGTGAATTCCGTCAGGCCTTTTGCCCTTGCGGTTCGGATATAATCCTGTCCCATAACTTCCAGCAGGCTCGATCGCATCAGGCGCGCCAGATAGCTGACCGAATATCCGCCCATAGCGATCATCGGCAGAATGTAGCTCTTCCAGCTATCCAGTCCGAATGTCGGCAGGACATTGAGCTTAAACGCGAATACATAAATCAAGACGGACGCGATGACAAAGGAAGGGATCGTCACGCCGATGGTCGCAATCGCCATCAGCAGCATATCCTGCCAGTGGTTGTTTTTGAGTGCCGCTACAATCCCCATCGGGATCGATGTCACCAGGACGAACACGAGCGTAACAAGGCCCAGCTTGGCAGAAACC
>CAVITM010000181.1:0-4252 GCA_963645455.1 Moraxellaceae bacterium
GATCAATACCATACTTGTTGAGGATGATCTTTACATACAAAAGCACCTTGCCGACGCTATTTCGGCGGAGGAAGATTTCCATATTGTCGCCGCCGTGCGGGATGCCTTTGAAGCGGAACGGCTCTGCTGTGCTCCGGTCGACCTTGTTCTGATGGATGTTATGACCCTGCATAAGCATTCCGGTCTTGCAGCAGGCAGACGAATCAAGCAGGCACACCCACGCATTAAGGTGGTCATTGTGACCTCACTTGTTGACCCGGATGTACTGCTGCAGGCAAAGCGCGGCTGTGCCGACAGCCTGTGGTATAAGGACTGCGGTGCCGATAAGCTTACCGAGGTACTTCGCCGGACTCTTGCGGGAGAGCATATCTTCCCCGATTTTTCACCTTCCGTGGAGATGAAAATGACCTTTTCCGAAAATTTTACTCCGGCGCAGATTGAGATTCTCCGTGCTTTTATCCGTGGCGACACCTACAAGGAGATCGCCGATAAGTTCAATCTCTCGGTCAGCGGCGTTCGCTGGAACATGGCGGAGATGATACGCCTCGGTCAGTTCAAAAACAAGGAGGAACTGATAAGCACCGCCATTGAAAATAAACTGGTGGCAGCAACGCTCACGGACGGCGAGGAAGAGGACATATAACAGAATCAAACATTTCATCACGCTCCCGAACACATGGTTCGGGGGCTTTTTGTGTTTCGGAGGTGAGCAGTGTGCGAAAACTGAAAAATGGAACACCTGTACCTTCCTATCGGATGAAGACGTACTGAAAGCCGTATCTGCTAAGGTGGGCTTGACCTCTCATTTACTACGGACTTTTTCTTAGCATATAATTTTGAAATAAGAGTATACTGTGTTGTGTGTTTATTCGATTGGGGAGCATTGTTAAAGATTTATACGTAAAAATGCTCCCTAACGCCTATTGACATTTGGGGGACATTCTATTATAATATTCAAAGAAAATGTTCCCCAAAAGGAGGAGCTGCAATGGCAGTACAATATAGTGAAATACAGGAACTGCTCAGAAGTCGTGCTGACCTCAATGCCAGACTGAGCTTAATGCCCTATGATGGCACACCCGAAATCAAAGAACGCGGCGATGGAAAATACCTTTATGTAAGAAAACGCGTAGCAGGAAAACAGACATCTACTTATGTAGGCGCATATACCGAAGAACTGTATAATCTGCTTTTGCGCAATGCCAGAGAAGCCCGTGAAATCAGAAAGTCGCTTCGCAGTATTGAAAAGCAACTTGCCGCAGCCGGTTATTCCGAGGACGACCTTTCCGCCGATGTTATAAATAACATTGCCTTTGCGCGTGCCAATATGAAAATGAATATCTATGATCAGGCTGTTTTGGAGGGCGTTGCAACATCTTTCCCTCAGACGGAGGAGATTATAGAGAACGGAAAAGTATCCGGTATGACGGCTACCGACGTGCAGAAAATTTTGAATTTGAAACACGCATGGGAGTTTATTTTGGACCGTGATGTAATTGCAAGCCGTTCTGACTATTATATGCTCAGTCATATTGCAAGGCTTGTCAATGAAGGCTTTTTTGCTGAAGGCGGTCGAATCCGCGGTGTTCCGGTTACTATAGGCGGTTCGTCCTATGTTCCGCCCCTGCCGAACGAATTGGATGTGAAAGACAAAATTCTTGAGATCATCGATGAAGAGGACGATGCCATTAATATTGCCATCAGACTTTGTCTTTACTGCATGAAGACCCAAATATTCTTGGATGGCAATAAACGCGCTTCTGTTATCTTTGCAAACCACTATCTTATTGCTCACGGCGGAGGCTTTTTGGTCATTCCCGAAAGCGAAGTGCCGGAGTTCAAGAAACTGCTTGTGAAGTATTATGAAGGCGAAGATCCCTCTGTTATTGCGGGCTTTATGAAAGAACGCTGCTGGAAAACAATAGAGCACTAAGCGTCATTTATTAGGGAACAAATCTTGCTGTGAATTGCAAATTTGTTCCCCAATATTATATTATTGTATCACATACAACGCATATCGAAAGCACTTTTGGAGATACTATTGACAAATGCACTCATTGGGTGTATTATATAATCGAGGTGATTTTTATGGATATTCGTGAAATGAGAAGACGGCTGGGAAACACACAAAACGAATTCGCTGCAAGATATAATATTCCCTTTCGCACCGTTCAAAACTGGGAAACCGGCACACGCAAGCCGCCTGAATATATTGTCAGCTTATTAGAGCATCGGGTTGAAGAGGATCTAATCAATAGAAAGACGGTGGCCTTGCCGAAGCGTGATCCGCAAAAGCAGGAGCTGCCCAAGCGCAGCGATTATATAGGAGCAACCGCATGGCTCAGAGCTGTTCGGGAGCGCATTGGTGAGCCGATAGTATTTGCATTGGATGAGGCGCTTATGTGTCAGGGGAACTTCGGAGGCCGCAGCGATGAGTATCTCGTCTGGGTATACGGAAGCGACGCCGTCACCCGGTTCAACGGGGTAGCTGTGCTCGGAAACCAAATCAGCACGTATGATGTTGAAAAGCGGAACGGGCTTGAATACACTAATTTTAACAGAACTCTTTCCGACGCACTTGCAAACGAATCCATTTTGGATATGCAGGGAATTACAGAGGCGGTCAGCCGATACTATACTTCAAACGGAGACAGCTTCAGCGGAATTTTTGTTGCACCCGAATATCAGGCGCAGTTTGAAAGACTGGCAAACGAAGCCAGAGATTATTATGAAAATTGAGGTGATTTGTATATGAATATTTCAGCAGAAGAAAAATTGATGTATACCGTGATGAAGGCGATCTATGACAGCGGAATACCGATGAACTTTAAGGGTTCAATGGTTTTGAAAGCCTGTTTGCTGGAGGCGGGATTCACGGAAGAAACAAGGCATACCGTAGATATTGATGCAAACTGGTATTCCGATACCGCACCTAGCGCAGAGCAAATGGTAAAATCTTTGCAAAAAGCACTTCGGAATTGCGGTATTGACTTGAATGTAAGCCTTTACCGATTGTACGGCGAGGGGCGATCGGCTGGATTTGAATTGTCCGATACTGCTACCGGCGATGTGCTTTTTACTATGGATGTTGATGTGAACAGACTCGCTTCAAAGACAAAGATTTATGAGGTCAACGGAATTCATTTTTGCGGTGTTGCGCCGTCTCAGATGATTGCCGATAAAATCTCGGCAATCTCCACGGATAAGGTATTTCGCAGAATAAAGGATGTGGTTGATCTTTATTATATTTCAAAGGTCTTTGCATTTAACAAAGCGGAGGTTCTTGAAACTCTGAAAGCCAGCGGCAGAAACTTGGATTCCTTCAACGGATTTTTACACAGACCGGAAGATTTACAGCACTCTTATGAAAAGTTTCGCTTTTCCGGGGAAGTGGACAAGCCGCCGTTCGATGAAGTATATCGTAGCGTAAAAGCATATGTCAAGGATATTCTCCCAAAAGAAAAAATCGTGAATTTGAGAGATAATATCCGTTAAAAATCAAATAACTGCAACGAGCCGATGGGGAATTTCTCATCGGCTTTTTTGCGCCCAAAAACAAGAAAGAAGGCATTTATATGAACGAAAACAAAAAGAAGCTGTCGGCACGGATTGAACTCCGTGTGACAGCAATAGAGAAAGAAAAAATTCAAGCAAAAGCCCGAAAATGCGGGCTGAGTACAACCGAATATATCAAGCAAAGAGCGTTGGGGTATGAGCCAAGAACAGTTCCGCCCGACGCTCTTTTTGTTTGCCTTGAAAAGTTGGGTGAGCTTGCGGACAAAGCAAGTTCGCCGGAGCTTGACGATGAAATCCGCACGGTACTGAAACAGATAACGGCGGCGTTTCTGCTGCCGAGAAAGGGATGATGCGGTATGGCGGTAACAGGCTTCTGGCCGGTATACAAAAACTTAAAGGCAACGCTGGACTACGCCGACAATCCCGACAAGACCACCGCCCCGGAATATCTCGATGATGACCTGTATGCCGCCCTGCACTATGCGGAAAATGACGATAAAACAGACCGCAAAATGTTTGTTGGCGGCATCAACTGTTCGGCACAGAACGCTTATGCCGAAATGATCGCCGTGCAGCGGCGGTTTGGTCTGCGTGGTAAGGTTGTTGCCTATCACGGAATCCAGAGCTTTCGTGAGGGAGAAGTAACACCCGAAGAGGCATTTGCGATTGGTAAGGAAACCGCAAGAAAGATGTGGGGCGACCGCTATCAGGTACTCGTCACCGTTCACCTCAACAC
>CAVITM010000182.1:0-4249 GCA_963645455.1 Moraxellaceae bacterium
GAACTATATAAAAAATCCGCGGTGGCGTCAAGTGCATCCAAATATTAAAAAAATATAAAATCATCAAAAACAGTTGCCAAATCGATCTTTCGTATGGTATAAGAGATTTGGAAGTGCTTTTTCCCTGGGCGTTTTTCTATTTTGACACAGAAAGCGCGGTGAGGATCATGAAGCAGAGCCTGTTTGGCAAATATGCCGTGACGGGGCTCATCGGAGCCGGCGCCAACAGTCAGGTATATCTGGTCAGACATCAGATTCTAAATCAGGATCGGGCAGTCAAACGCATTCCCAAGTCGTTGCCCGAGAGCACAGGTTTTCCTTTGGAGGCCGAGTTGCTGAGATCCCTGAACCATCCTGCGATTCCAACGCTATACGACGTAGAAGAGGACGAGTCTTACTTTTACCTTGTTGAAGAGTATGTGCAGGGTGAATCATTAGAAGCATGTTTGCAGCATCAGCAAACAATTTCCCTGAATTTTTTATTACAAATTGGCAGACAATTATGCGATGTGATCGGATATTTGCATGCGCAGCCACAGCCGATTCTCTATCAGGATCTAAAGCCGGAACACGTGATGGTGTCCGGAGACCGGATCAAGCTGATCGACTATGGCACGGCATCGTATTTTAAAGATCACGAGAATCCATATCGCTTATACGGGACGAGTCAATATGCCGCCCCGGAAAAACGGGCGGGAGGCATATGTGATGAGCGCACGGATATCTACGGAATCGGTGTGATTCTGCAGGAGATGCAGGAGCACCTTCCGAAGGAGGAGCGTTCGGCGGCGATTTCCCAAGTGATTGCATGCGCGGTGGCAGAGAGGCCGGAGCGCAGATATGCAAATGTCTGTCTTTTAAAGGAGCAGCTGATGGCCGATATGCCGGATGCTGGCCCGGTGGTAAAAGAGCATTTTCCAAAAAGTATGGCAGTTGTCGGCATGCGTCCGGGAATTGGTGTGACACACCTGGCAGTTGCGTGGAACAGCTATCTGAATGCGGCTGGAACCTTTAGTCTGTATGTGCAGCAGGATCACAGCGGTGATCTGATGCGGATGGCACAGCAGGCGGGTGTGAGTCGTGATCGGAAGCATGGATACTTTTCGTTTCGCCATTTTCGCGGGACGGTTTCACAGCGAACTGCTTCCCTACGAAGCGTCGGAGAGAATGTCTGTCTGATCAGGGATTTCGGCACATATGAGTCCATAGACATAGAATTAGAAGCATGTGATGCGATTTTACTTGTATTGGGTGGCAGATATTGGGAGATGCCGCAGGCGAGAGAACTGTATGAGACATTATGTCTGCATAAAAAAGTCATACCCGTCGTCAATTACGGGAATATGCAGGCAGCGAGAGCATACGCAAAGGATTGGCGCAGACATGTGTATTGCTTTCCACTGGATGAGGATCCCTTTGAGGTATCCCGGGAGAAGGAGCAGTTTTTTGAACTGCTTTCAAAAAGAGAGAGGTGGTGAACAAGGATTTTTAAGGTCAGAAAAAGGAACAGAGAGCGAAAAACCATAGGCTTTTACGGAGTGCAGAGCGGTGTCGGTACGACGCATCTGGCGATTGCCGCTGCGAATTATGCGGCAAACGAATGGGGCGTCCCGGCGGCATTCGTGGAGCTTTCGGATCGCCCATGTATCCGCGCATTAGATATAGATCAACTGGGAGAAACATATTTTACAGAAGACGGTGTTCGGTACTATCCGCAAGTGAAGTCCGAGCAGCTGCCATTTTTGCTCAACGGAGAGGATTCATATCTGATCATGGATCTGGGCAGCGGAGCGAATGCATGGAAGGAATTCTTGCGCTGCGATCTGCGCTATCTGGTGGCCTCGCTCAGTCCGTGGCGAGTCGATCAGGCGGAAAAGTTTATGATTTCGCACACGCAGCCGGATGGTTTCGAGCACATGCATCAAAACTATTTCACAGCGTTGCTTACTGTTACGGGAAATGTATACGAAAAAAAGAGATTTCAACAGCTATACCATATACCGGTGCGTTCTGTCCCTTTTATGGCTGACCCATTCCGGCTGGAGAAAAGCCAGCTGGCATTTTTTCAGGAATTGTTATAGGAGGATACAGACATTAAACTGAGAGCCAGACAAAAAATGATGCTGCGTGCAGCTGCGGTGGGCGTACTCCTTGCAGTGATTCCGCTGACAGTGCTTTTGTACCATGAGAGACAAAGCGTGGCGCAGACGAAAAAGGAGCTGGATGCGTATAAGGAGCAGGCAGATGCTTATCAGGCGTCCTATCTGTATGTGCTGAAACGGGATGCGGTGGCCGGAGAAGAGCTGACCGAGGGAATGCTTGTAAAAAAAGAGCTGCAGTCGATGGAGGAGATGCCCTCTGCTTTGGTTGGCGCCGCAGAGGAGCTGATTGGGAAACGGCTGAAAGTGTCACTTCAGAAGGGTGCAGCGCTCTATGCAGATCTCGTTTATGAGGGCGAGCAGGTGGCGCAGGATGAGCGCAGTGTGGAATTACAGCAGCTATATCTGCCGCAGACGCTGCAGGAAGATGAATTTGTGGATATCCGGATCACTTTCCCAAATGGAGAGGATTATCTGGTTGTAGGACACAAGCGCGTCTATCAGATCCTGCGTGATGAGCAGGAGCAACTGCAGGCGATCAAGCTTCGCCTTTTAGAGGAGGAGCTGCTGCGTTACCAGGCGGCCCGGGTGGATACAACGGTCTATGAGGATACGGTGCTGTATGCTGTTCCGTATGTTGGTGAGTATCAGCAGGCGGGAGAGGTTTACTATCCGGTGAATCCGCAGGTGCTTCGCCTGCTGCAGTGGGATCCAAACGTCACGGAGCTGTTTTTGGTGCCGCAGGAGCAGGATCGAAGATCTACCCTGGAGTCGCACCTGAAGCCATATCTGATCGAGGAGCCCGAGGAATCGGAAGATGCAGCGGATGATTCTGCAGAAGCTTCCGATACTACAGAAGCGCAGACGGAGGATCCATTGACTCTTTACACAGAATTGCCAGAGGAAGCATAGTTCACGAAGATGTCTCCTTTTGGAAAAACGAGGAAAGCATATGAGAGAATACGTTCAGCAGCTGTATGTGGAGCTGCAGTCTCTGGCGAGCCGAGGAATCGTACTTTTTCTGGATGGATATCCACGCTCGCCCGAGTATGTGACACATACCCTGTGTGCGCAGGAAGATGCCTGCTACATGCGAGACTATGTATATGATGAGAAGGAAGGAGTGTTGATCGAATTACATTTTGACCGGCTAAAAGATTTCTAAAAAATCAAATGACAACAGACTGTCAGGATAGAACATACAAAGCGACCAGACAGTCAGCACACGCGACAAAAGGATTTTGATGCACTGTCCGTGTGGTGTAGGAAAAAGAAAGAACAGCGGCTGCACAGGGGCGGCCGCGAAGAAAGGCAGAGTGATGGGAAACTCTGCCTTTTTTATGGGGCAAAATCTATGAAATATTGGTCATATGTAGTTAAACAGGAAGGATGCAAGGCTCTTTGTAGTACGGTAACAAGGAGTCGTGGGTGAGAAAACGCATTTTTTCTGTTTTGGCTTGTGCGATCAGCATTCGGTCGAAGGGATCATTGTGTGGCGGAGCATCATTTCCCCGTTCTATGGTTTCCAGCGAAAATACATGCTTTTCTTGCATGTTAAGTGGAAGAAACCCCGCATCATTACAAAATTGTGCTAATTCACGACCGGTGAACGCGACATTTCCCGGATGAATGGCGTGTTTGATGGCAACCTCCCAGATTGAAACTACGCTGTAGTAAATACTGTTTCCCGGCTTGAGCAGTAATTCTCTTGCTTTTTTTGGTAGCCTTGGATCGTCATTTAATGCCCAAATGAGTATATGTGTATCTAAAAGTAGTTTCACAGGACACCTCCGAATAATGCTTCAATCTCTTCATTATGTTCATCCAGATTTTCCGGAGATTTCAATTTCCCTTTTGCAATGCCGATTCTTTTTGTTGTAGGAGCTTCTGTGTAGAGTACAAGCTTTGCGATCGGCTTTCCATATCTTGAAATAATGATACTGTCTTCTTTTCCGGTTTCGATGCTGCGAATCAGACTTGATAAGTTTGTTTTTGCTTCCAAAATATTCACCTGCATGTCGCACCTCCTAAAAAATGTTGGTCAACCTGACTATATTTTAATGTGATATATTAAAAAATACAACTGCTTTTTTGATATAGAAATCGTACAACAATTACCCGTTGCTTTTCTTTGTCAATCGTGTAAAAGG
>CAVITM010000183.1:0-4168 GCA_963645455.1 Moraxellaceae bacterium
GGTGGAAAATAGGTTGCTGTATCAACCTGGCGATTTAGGTGAGGTATATGCAATTTCACTGGCGCAAACAATAGGAGCGTATTCTTTAGTAACTGATGATACAAAGCCAGGAGGCCCATATGCATCGTTGCTTCAAATGGATTATGATATTATGCCATTTAATTTTGCAGATATTTTAATCCTAAGATATTTAATTGGGAGCGCAGATGCACAGACATCCGTTACGGATTTCAACAGTATAAATACAAATTCGCAATTGAATTGGTCATTCAAATCTCATATTAGAAGATTTATCAATCGGTTTATCAAGGATCCGTATAAGCAGGAAGAAAAGGACTGGATGGCAGAACTTATTAACAAGCATGATATTAAGCTGAAAACTAAGTTTTCTGAGCTTGAAAAATATATTTAGTACGAATAAAGATATGAGTCCCTTAATGATATTTTTACTGTCCATTAAGTTGGGCCGGTGCTTTGACTCGGGTGAATCCCTCGTTGCGCACCGGCTTTTTTAAACTATGCGTTGAATGAGAAATTTTGGCAGACAGTGTATGATTGAAAGCATGGGATTAGGGCTATTTATGGGCTGACCGGTGCGAGCTCTTTGGCAGTTTTGAATCATATGATTGCGGTAATCAAAAAGAATTATCCTGATCTTGAAACGAATGAGAATTATTGGAAAGCATGTGCCGAATATGCTGCAGGATCTGCAGGAGACAACACATGGATATCCGGGTGTATTTGATGAATCAGGCGGTCAATTAGAACAAGGAGCCAAGAAATGGGATTCTATTTTGGCGGAGATGATCCATTTACTTAGAGAGGCAAATGAGGATACTTGCGAGATGAAAAATCCCTTTGAAGAGCAGTACGACAGGTTCTCGGAGGAATGCGAGTGAAGAAGGGAGTGACTCCAAAGGAAATGTATTATATGTTTGCCGATGGACGTGATGAAGGTTTGATGGAAGTTCCGATGGATGACTCGGATGAGTTTGCCTTGTGGATAGAGCGGAAAGGCAAATATGAGAACTGTCGCGGCGGGCATCCTTATGAAATACTGCCTGCCGGGTCTCTTCGCAACAGCCTGCACTTGTATATTTCGAAATGTGAAAAAGGGTATTACTTTGCACTTGCCGGAGCAACATTATTCCGCTGTTCTGATACGGTGATATTTTACAATGCACTGAAGGAGAACGGATTTCCGGTTTCTCTGGATGGAATGGATACTATTGCAGCCAGGCTGGAAGAAACGGATGATATTGGCCTTGTGCCTGAGTATGAGTACATGGAGTACGGGGATGATCATTTTCCAGAAGAAGTTGCTGATCTTGTGCATCTTTCAAATGGAGAGCGAGCAGAACTGGTTATAGCAAAAGCCAAATGGTTTGAGATAGAAAAGGTTTTCTTAAAAGAGGATAGAGAAGAATGATCTATATAACAGGAGATACGCATGGGGATCAATTATTACGGTCATGTCAGGGAGAGAGTGGGTAAACTACGAATCATGTTCGAAGATTTCAGAATGTTTAGTGATGAGCCGTAACTGAAAAATTACTTTTCCATCTGGCTCTTTTATACTATAATTAATGAGAAATGTGATGGTAGAAGAAAACTGGAGGACGAACCAATGTTATACACCATACCAGATTATTACCAAGAATTTTCCTGTATTGCGGGAGAATGCGAAGATACCTGCTGCGCCGGCTGGCAGATTGTGGCAGATGACGTGGCACTGAAAAAATATAAAAAAGTGACCGGACCGTTCAGAAGAAGATTGAGACGGTCCATCAACTGGAAAGAGGGCACCTTTAAGCAGGACAAGGATAAAAGGTGTGCTTTTTTAAATGATGACAATCTCTGTGATATGTATCTGGCACTTGGCGGGAAATGCCTGTGCAGAACATGCAGGATGTATCCAAGGCACATAGAAGAATTCGAAAATGTCAGGGAGATGACGCTGTCTGTATCCTGCCCGGAGGTGGCGAGGATTTTGCTTCGCAAAAAGGAACCGGTGCGTTTTCTGACCTATGAAGACAATAGGGAAGAAGAATACGGTGATTATGATCCTTTTTTGTATTCCAAGCTGGTGGATGCAAGAAAAGTGATGATCGATATTCTTCAGGACAGAAGTAAGAGGCTGGACCTGCGGGTTGGGCTGGTACTGGCAATTGCACATGACTTGCAGGTGCGGATCAAGAGAGCGGATATTTTTTCAATTGATGAGGTATTTGAAAAATATAAGACAGAGAAGGCAGAACGATTCGTTGAAGCAAAATTATCGGAAGACGAGGACTATGCATTTATTAAAAAAATGTTCCGGAATCAATATCTAATGGAACGTTTGCGGGATGACTGGGAGCCGCATCTTCTGGAGGCGGAGCGCTTGCTTTACGGAGATGTATTCTGCAGTGAAAGTGAAGAACAGTGCACAAAGGACAAAGAACGATATACACAGAACAAACAGGAATTCCACACATGGTTACACATATATATGCCGGACTATGAGATACAGTATGAGCAGCTTCTGGTATACTTCATTAGCACTTATTTCTGCGGCGCGGTCTATGACGGAGAAGCGTATGTGAAGGCGCAGATGGCGGTTGTCAGTGTGCTTTTGATTCATGAGCTTTTGATGGCACGGTGGCTGAAAAATGAGAAGCTGCTGGATATGGAAGATGTGGTAGATACGGTGTACCGCTATTCCAGAGAGCTTGAACATTCGGATCCGAACCTGAATCTGATGGAGAAATTGATGGGTCGGGATTTGCTGGCGTGGTTTACCCCGCAGATTATTTTACAGCACACAAAAGAAATATAAATTTATGGCAACAATAAAAGAGATCGCAGAAGCAGCAGGAGGACTAGTATGAACATCAGATACGCTAACGTTAACGACATTCCACAGATTGAATCTCTGTTATATCAGGTACATCAGGTACATGCAGACAAACGCCCGGATCTTTTTATCCCGGGTATGAAGAAATATTCCGCTGACGAATTAAAAGATATCATGGAAGATGACAAACGCCCGATCTATGTGGCGGATGATGATGGTCAGATACTGGGATATGCCTTCTGTATCCTTCAGCAGCAGACTGCTCCTTCTATGGCCAAGATTAAAACTCTGTATATCGATGATCTGTGCGTAGATGCTGATATACGAGGCAAGCATGTTGGCACGCAGATCTATCGGTATGTACTGGAGGCTGCCAGAAAAATGGGATGCTACAATGTCACTCTGAACGTATGGGAATGCAACCCTACCGCAAAGAAATTTTACGAGAAATGTGGATTGTCCGTGCTCAAGACAGGCATGGAGCAGATTTTGTAAAAATCGAATAGGTTTTTGATGGAGCAAGTTCATCACTTTCCATAATTTATGCGGATGTCAGGTCTACGCAGAATGTAACAGATGCAACGCTTGATTCTTACGTTGAAAAACTTGAAGAATTGTTTGTCATCAAAGATATTGATGCATGGACACCACAAATACGCTCCAAAACTGCAATTCGAAGCGGCAAAAAACATATATTTATCGATCCTTCAATTGGGATAGCGGCACTGGGGATTGAACCGGAATATTTTTATAATGACTTGGATCTTTTTGGTCATGTCTTTGAAAATCTGGTGATAAGAGATTTGATCGTCTACGCCGAAGCACCTCCGTGCTGTTTATAGAGAACCGGCTGCTTTGATTATTATTTGTGCAACTCAGACGATCGGTTATACGACGGAAAACGGGGTTAAAGTTGTGCCTGTCGGATGTTTAAAAGATTAGATAAGGGAGAAGGCTGTGGGGTGCACGCTTGAGTGGGCGAAGAATGAATAGAAAACTGAGTGATTTATTCGAGAGACTTTGGGTAAAAGTGATATTGGTGGTATTTATCATTATGCTGCCGATCAATATTTTTGGAATTGTGTCTGTGATCCAGACCCAGAAAGCCCTGATCACTGGAAATCAGGATAACCTGCAGCGCCTGGGGCAGCTGGAGATGAAGGATCTTGATGACAGAATGACGGGAACTGACTACTATTTTTATCAGGAACTGGAAAAAGATGTTGATTATCAGACGCTCCAGCAAAATGGATATTCCAGCAAAAATATCGATCGTGTTGTGGCAAGACAGGGCTTTTTTCTTACCCTGCAAGAACGTGTGAATTCTTATGC
>CAVITM010000184.1:0-4118 GCA_963645455.1 Moraxellaceae bacterium
CTGCAAGGGCATTCCAAAGCACCCGCATGTCTGAACTGATCACCTCCGGCCGCCTAATATCCGTCCGGCCTCCTGCCACCTGCTGCATGGCATGTGAGAGTTTGATAAGGTCTGTTGACTGCATCGCAAGAATCATCAGGCAAATAAGGCTGGCGATGGCAAATATGAGAAGAGTTCCCATGACCTGCTGCTGCAGATCCTCGATGCCCCATTCATCTGTCTGGTATACCGCACAGAGCATATAGCCTTCTGCCGCAGTATCATCCATGGATACAGCAAAAATCTGATGATTGGTCTCATCTAATGTAAATGCTGTAGCTGTAACAGCTCCTGATACAGCCAGCTGTTTCTTTCTATCCTCTGACGGGAAATATCTGGAAGCTACCGTCTCCTGGTTGTGTCCGCTGACGCTGACATAGATGCACTGTTCGGAAGTATCTGCCAGAAATGCATCGATACAGCCATCGTCCTCTGTCTGTGTATAAACTGTCTGCAAATAATCCTGCAGCCGTACATAGCTCTCTGATGTATAAAAATCACTGTTGGTGGGCAGTGTGTCAAACGAATCTGCCGCATCTGCCATGGCATCCTTCAGCACAACTGAAATCCATTTTTCTTTTGAATTTTCCTCTGTCTGCTTCTGCAGGTAGGTCAACAGGCCGCTGCCTCCCAGAATCACCACAAGGAGGGTAAGCTCCAGGACAATGGCCAGATATACGATACGGTTGTGATTGCGAAACAGCACATTCAGCAGGAAAATTACGATCCAGCCTGCCAGTACGGCAACCAGCCAGTAGGTCTTGTATTCACTGTGCAAATGCATCAGCTGTCCAAAATCCATGGAACAAATAGAATACGTATAACGCACCGTATCATCTACCGCAAAGGGACCGGTTGCACGATCCGCATCGGTACGCACGGAGATCGCTCCCAGCTCGTAGCTGGCCTCAATATAAGTACGTCCTGCCTCTGCCTCCTGGCGAAGGAAGCTCTCCACTGTAGTGGACTGCGTCTCTGCTTCTTCTGAATCCATCAACTGATCGGATTCGATCTCGTAAACGCTGGCAGCATCACCATCTCTGGTAACAGTAGCCAGATAGATACCACTCTCATTCACCACAAGATCCGTCAGCTGATCCATCTCATATAAGGACAGCTCAGGCGTCATGGATTCCATGGTCAGTCCCTCTGAAAAACATAGAACCCGGTATGTATAAACATCCGAAAGACCTAAGGAATTGGGAATCGCCATCACTGCATAGATCTTACCCTCATATGCTGCGACCTTACAAATCGATGCGTTTTCACAGAGCTCCTTTGTAGAAAAGAAATTCTGCACCGCTCCGTACAGATCCATCTCATAAATCAGGCCCTCTTCTGATTGTTGATCTGCCACGTATACTAACTGATCCAGAACGCAACCGTCATTTTTGGAAGTATATATACCGTCCGGCTGTCCATTCCATGTAAAAAAAACATATAAGGCGCTGACAACCAGCAGCCAAATCACCCCGATCACCACAGGTATTCTTCTTCTCATTACTTCTCTCCCAGCATGTTCCTATTGAAGCAGCGATTCTGTTCCAATCTTTTTAAATCCATTAATAAACAAGCGCAACCATGGAATATCACCAAAGATCGCCTGCGTTAAAAACGTAGCTATCACGAATATCACCAGCAGAACACATAACCGCAGCAAAACCTTGAAAATCTGATCTCTGTTTCTGTAAAACCAAGCCTTAAACCTGGCAAAAATCCCATTCTTTCGCTTGGGAGCCGATGCAATACGGATATCCTTATACAGCTCCGTAAATCTATGGTAGCTTTTTTTCGTGATCTTCTTGTCAAGGAGCTGATAGCTGATGGCCTTTTGCGAAGCCTTAGGCTCCAATAATTCCCTCAGAATGCGTGCACACTGCACCACGCAGTCACGCTCTGTCATCTTTTCATCCAGTTCCTCAAGATTTACCGTATAACCCAGATAAACATTGTGGTTCTTCGCAAGATGAAGCTGACGCTGCTGCAGGATCAGATATAAAATCGGATAGGGAATCTCCGCAGCAATACAGGCTAATATGGTATTGATGCAGACTTCCTCACACTCATTCAGTGAATAGGATCTTCCCATGTAAAAATCCTGCAGGGAACGCTCCCTAAAATAGGGATAGACAATCAGGAAAACGCCCTGATCCGAAAAGCTGTCGATGCAGGAAGCGTCTGCCTTGTACTCGGACTTCTCGTATACTACCAGAAAACGACGTACCAGCTCATGATCATAGACAGCCAGTACCGTATAAAGACTCTCCTCCGCAGAATTGAGATCCTGACAGACCATAATATCATTCGCAGGTGTCTTCTCAATCACCCGTATGCACTTTAACCGCATTTTCTGCGACTGATAGATCATTCGATGGGTCCTCCTTAGGCTTCCTCTAACTCGTCAAGTCCCTTCTTTTTTACAATTGCATAAGCATAGGTGCAAATAGAAGGATAATCCGCACAATAAATCAGTATCTCGTAAACACCTTCCTTGGCCGGTGATGTATAGATACCGTCAGAACTGATCTCGCCGCTGCCCGGCTCTGTCAGCTCATATACGATGCTGCAGCTGTCCATGTTATTGTACTTCACACCAAAGTAGTGACTCTCCTTGGTGCCCATCACAACGGTGGGTGTCTCAGCAGCGATGCTCTTGCCTTCCATATCCTCCGGGATACCCAGATCATTGCCTGCCGGGAATTTGATGGCTACCCAACGATAGGAAAGTACCAGATAATCTACATTCTGCAGCAGCTTCACTGCTACCACAAAGCTTCCCTTGTCATTCAGCACCTTGATGGCGGTCTCTGCATCCACTGCCGGATTTGAAGCATCCTTAAACAGCTGGGGATTGCCGTATACCGTGCTCTTGGCATTGGCTCCAAGGGCTGCATCCTCTGAAATATATTCATATCCGATATCTACATAGACATTGCCTTTGCCCAGTCCGTGCATGATCTCGCCGGAATAGCAGATATCTCCTTTTTTCGCTGTATCGCCAAGAGGGATCTCCAAAATACCGGTGGCTACTTCCGGAATACGGGAAGCTGATACATGCTTCTGCTCAGCCTCCGGCTGCATGGTGATCAGCTTCTCACCGCTGCCAAGCTCCACTTCCTTCTCGAAGTAATCCAGATATTCCTCACGAAGCATCTCCTGTGCGGGAGCCGTGATATATTTTTTGATATTGGTTTCTTTTACTTCCTCGATGATATACGCACTCTCTGTACGTACGAGGCGAAGATCTGCCAGACGGATAAAATCACTGGTACCTCCGATATTCTTCATCTCAAGGCTCATGTGGCCGATCTCACGGTTCACCAGCTCTCTCGGCTTGCACTCAGCCAGCAGCACCTTAAGAGAAAAGCCTGTCACTACGCCAATGGCATTGCCATCTAAAGATGCGCCGGCAGAACCGCTCTTTAAGATCACATTGGTATCCAGTGCGGCACTCTCCTGTGTATTCATCCAGAATTCCCGCTCTAATACCTCGCCCTGAGAAAGAGACACATCCTCTACACCAATGGCCAGCTCGTGTCCGCCATCAGCAGTCACAAAAGCAGGAACCTGCAGCACAGCGTGATAACTGAGACTCTTTGCGTCTGCAGAGAGCTTGGTCACACGCAAAACTACCTTGATATTTTTTCCTTTGCAGGCGGTGGCGGGCATAACCAGTTCCACGCGATAGTTGTCATCATTGAGCAAAATACCGCTGGTTAAGAATTCGGTCTCCATCTCGAACTCGTCCGGAATATCCTCTGTATCCATCAAAAACAGCTGATAACCCTCACTGATCCGATTGTATTCATATTCTTTGTCGGACTCTTTCTGGTTCACTGCATAGACTGCATGAACCTCGTCCTCCTTGTATTTCAGGCAAAGGCTGGCTTCGTTGGTACGCAGCTGCTCAAAGCCATCAAGGGCTGACAGCTTCTTTACAACTGAAACATCCAATACGATCTCTCTGCCCAGGCCATCAATGGCCACACCACTCTCAACGAGAATGGAAAGATCATCCAGCGAAAATACACCACAGCCGCATACGATTCCTGCACCGTACATCAGATTGTTGATAAATC
>CAVITM010000185.1:0-4117 GCA_963645455.1 Moraxellaceae bacterium
CGCAATTTGACAACTTACTGGAAAGCCTTAAAATCTAATATTTTTCACCTATCGGGGTGTGGCGCAGCTGGTAGCGCGCGACGTTTGGGACGTCGATGCCGCAGGTTCGAATCCTGTCACTCCGACCATATCGAGTATTCATAAGGGATTTGACCTATGAATACTCGATTTTTTTAGTGTGCCCGGCATGGGCAACAACTCGGTGGTGAAAGTCCACTACGCGCTCGGCAGCAGGAAGCGTTAGCCGAAGGCAAGGGTGTCCGCCGTGAGGCGGAATCCGAAGGAAACCGGACGGGAGCTGAGAAACTCCGGCGGGCAAACTCCCGAACCGACGAACAGGAACCACATAGTAGGCCATAAAGAGACGGACGAGTGTGCCGGACAACATAAAGTCCGATGTTGCCCGAATCCCGTGCGGTAAATGTGGCGGTTACATGGGAGGAAGGTCGCTGTTCTTGCCCGGGTATGTTTTGCATACGGCAAGTAGGGGAAGAATTCAAAAAAGCAGTAGCAGCGAACTGCAAGAAGTCAGCCGAGACCATAGTACCGGAGAAATCCGGGAAGGGTCGAACAATCGTAAGTCTCAAGTAAAGACCGGAAGGAGGTCGGTGCGTTGAAAGCAGAATACCGAGGAAACGAGGGCTTCCTGCAAAGAGACAGTGTGGAACACGAAGGGTATGCAGAAGTGCGGAGCACCGACCGCAGTGAAGGAAAAGAACGAGGCGATGCAAGTGACCTTCTGGAAGCAATACTGGACAGAGGCAATCTGAACAGGGCTTACAAGCAGGTCAAAAGAAACCACGGTGCGGCGGGAATCGACGGGATGACCGTAGAAGAAGCACTGCCGTGGTTAAAGGAACACAGGGACGAACTTTTGCAGAGCATCCGGGACGAAAGCTACATACCGAGCCCGGTGAGGCGGAAGGAAATCCCGAAACCGGATGGCGGTGTGCGAAAGCTTGGAATACCCACGGTAATAGACCGGATAATCCAGCAGGCAATCGCACAGAAGCTGCAGAACATCTGGGAGCCGCTGTTTTCGGACAGCAGCTTCGGATACCGTCCGAAGCGGAGCGCACAACAGGCAATTAAGCGAATTAAGAAATACGCGGAGCAGGGATACACATACGCTGTATCGGTAGATCTGTCCAAATATTTCGATACGCTGAACCACGAACGGCTCATGGATTTGCTCCACAGACAGATACAAGACAGGCGCGTCCTGCGACTTGTTAAGAAATATCTGAGAAGCGGAGTAATGGAAAACGGCATTGTCTGCAAAACCGACGAAGGCTCGCCGCAAGGCGGACCGCTGTCACCGCTGCTCGCCAACATTTATCTCAACGAATTCGATTGGGAAATGAACGGCAGAGGAGTTAAGACAGTCCGATATGCCGATGACATTGTGGTCTTAGCCAAAAGCAAACGAGCCGCCGAACGTCTGCTGGAATCCTGCCGGAGACTTCTCGAGGGCAGGCTGAAGCTCAAAATGAACACGGAAAAGAGCAAGGTGACCGGTGTCTTTGCACAGAAGAAATTCAAGTTTCTCGGATTTTGTCTGGGCAAGAACGGAAGCGGAGTTTACATCCGTGCTCACCGCAAATCACTCGAAAAGGCAAAGAAGAAACTGACACTTCTGACAAAACGCAATCGTGGGCGCAATGTCCGAGCTGTGATGATAGAAGTGAAGGTATTCATCCGCGGATGGCTCGGCTATTTTCATATTGCCGACATGAAGCGGACAATGCAGAGCTGGAACGAGTGTCTGCGTCGAAGGTTCCGAATGTACATCTGGAAGCAGTGGAAGAAGCCCCGAACCAAGGTGGCAAACCTCCGAAAGCTGGGGATACCGGCTGACAAGGCTTACCAATGGGGCAACACCCGGCTGGGTTACTGGAGAATAGCCGGAAGCCCTATACTTGCGTGTTCCATTACAAACGAAAGACTCGCAACAGCAGGATATTTTGATATCCTGAGCTACTACGAGTCCTTGCACTTATGCGGTTGAACCGCCGTGTACCGGTCGGTACGCACGGTGGTGGGAGAGGTCGGCTCCCTGGTTAGGGGAGCCTCCTACTCGATTATAATTATGGTGTGAACAAAACTAATACCAAAACGAATTATAGTCCAAAGCAGGGCAGATTTCCAGTGTTTATTGCAGATATTTTGGATATTTGCGATCCGGCCTCAATTGCCAAAGTAAATGCAACCCCACAGATAAAGAGTATTGCATTTAATCTGTCACGAGGATCTGTTGCATTTAGTCAGGCAAGGGAAAAATTCTTTTCTGTTAATTTTTCCTGTTCCCCTAGGGGAACAGATGTTGCGTTTACTCTGGCATGAATCTATTCTACCTCCGAGCACCAGTATCTCCTGGTGCAAATTTAAGGAGGATGATATAGATATGGGAAAGCATCTTACGTTGGATGACAGGACTGCTATTCAGCAGGGGCTGACTTCCGGCCTTTCACTGAACCAAATTGCAAGTGAGCTGAATCGCTCTCTATGTGTCATTTCCAGGGAAGTACGCAAACACCGCTTGCAGCATAACGTTGGTGCTTACGGAAGAGTTACAAACCGCTGCATATATCGCAGCCAGTGCCGCAAATTTGGAATCTGTCCGGATCAGCCGGATTGTACGCGAAAATGTTCCAGCTGCAAGCTGTGCAACAGCCATTGCTCGGAGTTTTTACAGGAGCACTGCCAGCGCCTGAATACGCCTCCGTATGTCTGCAACGGCTGTGAACATAGGAACCGCTGCGTTCTGGAGAAATATCTCTATGATGCAAAAGATGCCCAAATTGCTTATGAAAAGCAGTTAAGAGCCTGCCGCGAAGGTTTTAATATGACTGAAGCGGAGCTGCAGTCACTGGACGGTTTTGTTTCGCCTCTAATGAAAGTTGGTCAGTCTGTGTATCATATAACAGCAACACAGAGTGACGAACTAACGCGTTCTCCAAGAACCATTTACCGCCTTCTGCATTCCGGATGTCTGCATGCAAAATCTATCGATGCACCGCGGATCTGCCGACTGAAACCCAGGAAATCGCGCATTCCGACATTCAAGGTAGAGAAAAATTGCAGAATTAACAGAACTTACCAGGATTACCTGTCCTTTGTCGAAAGGCATCCCGGCTGCTCTGTTATACAAATGGACAGTGTTATTGGAAGGCAGGGCGGGAAGGTCCTTCTGACGCTGCATCTGACAAGCTTTGACTTTATGATTGCAATTCTGCGTGAGCATAATACCGCACACAGTGTTACGGAATCTCTCACCGAAATTCGTCAAAAGCTGGGGGAAAAGTTATTTTCTGATATGTTTACCGTCGTTCTTACAGACAACGGCAGCGAATTTTCGAATCCATCTGCCATTGAGTTCGAGCAGAATGGTGAAACTGCAACCCATGTTTTTTACTGCGATCCCGGTGCCGCTTACCAGAAAGCAAATATCGAACTCAACCACGAGTTCATTCGCAGGTTTTTACCAAAGGGATCATCATTTGATAAGCTGACACAGGATGATGTGTCACTTATGATGTCTCATATCAATTCGTATGCCAGAGGCAAGTTCGGCGGTCAATCACCTGCGCAGATGCTTGCTCAGGCCTATGGTGAGGGTGTATTGCATTTACTTGGGCAAGAGATAATTCCACCAGAAAAAATCACGCTTAAACCATCTGTTTTCCCATCTAAACACCTGATGAAATAAGCTCCAACCATATTGCATTTAGTCTGACGTGAAAAATTTTACGCACGTACAGGCTTGATTTGTCATACTCTTTTTTCGCACATTTTGAATGTTATTTTTGACATTTTCACTTAATTGGTTTGGATTTTATTCACTACAAGAAGCAGATTTCCCAATATTACATTCTCTCGTGCCAGACTTAATGCAACCTATTGCTTTTACTCTGGCAATGTTGCATTTACTTTGGCTATTCACCTTTGCAACCGATTAAGGCGACATCTATTACAATAGCCGGGGCTTCCTTTCCCCGGAACCACGGCGCTGCAAGAGAAAAGTTATCTGTCCCAACAAGTTTTTTTATCTTCTTCTGTGATTGCACGAATAACCTTGCACGGATTTCCGACTGCTACAGAATTATCCGGAATGTCC
>CAVITM010000186.1:0-4040 GCA_963645455.1 Moraxellaceae bacterium
AATCGTTATAATGAAATGGCGACACTTTGGCAACAGAAAATCAGTAAGCCAAAATCCACTTGCCGTTGAATGTGGATATGATTTGCTTAAAAGGAGATGATTTCTATGCCTAATATTAAGCCTATATCGGATTTAAGAAATTACACAGAGGTTCTAAAGGAAGTAGATACATTCAGCAGAGTATATCTTACCAGAAACGGCCGTGGAGAATATGGAATTCTTACGATGGAGGAAATCGATGAACTCGATCGCATGAAAGCTGCATATACCTTATTTTCAAAGCTGCAGAAAGCAGAAAATCGGGCTGTATCAGAAGGCTGGATCGATGCGGATGATCTGGAGAAGGAGCTGGGGGTAGCAGAAGCTTGAAGATAAAGTACTCACCGGATGCTGCAGATCGTCTGAGGAAAATCAAAAAGGAATCCGGAACCAGAATCGCCGGTAAAATTACAAAAGCAATCAGAGGACTGGAAGACAATCCGCGGAAATGTCCATCGGTTGAAAACTATCTGGGTATTGTTTGCCCTTACTATTTTCTGCACGTAGAACAGAACTATGTATTCTACAGAATCAGCGAAGAATGCATTCTTGTTACGGATATTTATAATGAGAGGGAAGATTTCATGCGTAAGATGTTTGGAATCAGCCTTCGAACCCAGGAAAGCATTGATTACTGGGGTGAGTAAAGGGTAGATAAGGTGAAAGCTTCGCTTGGCTCTAATCGAGAACTTAACCGTGAGTGTTTCGCTACTCTTAAAATGCGAACGTAACAAAGAGGCTGGCTTTGGTCTAGCCTCTTTTATTGTAGATAATTATCAACAAATCTAAGGGACGCCCTGAGGTGGTGTTTTACATCAACGGAATTGTTTTCGTAGAGTTTGGGGATATCACGTTTTGTTGAGAAAGTGAAAAGCGGCGAAGGATATGCTAAAATTCTTAAGTGAAGTATCACAGATTGAGCAATCAAAAAAAGAACAACTGTGCATAAACCACAGTTGCTCAAAATGTGATTCTTCATAATTGTACCAAGCCGCGGTGTTTTAGCCGGTACATTATGGGAATTGAATGTCTCAGATTATCTCCCACATTGATGTCATGTAAGGCATCTAAATGTGACTTGGGAAGCCTGTGTACCTGTTAAAAATAAAGAAATGCACACAAACAAAGCCCTCTCATTGGGAGCTTTTACACAAATTTATGGGATGGAATCAACCTAATTTAATAATGCAAATGTTCTGCCGGCATGACGCATGCTGCTTTTGCCACAGCATGGACATATGCTTATATCATAATTCCAGACTGATTTCATTATTTCTGAGACTGCAACACCAGTGAACTTTGAAGTAAATTTCTGATGCCCCTGAATGCGGAAGATGATACTGAGATTTTTCTTTTTGTTCCGGTTGTTTAAGAAACCATAGTATCGGATTTTTTGAAACCCATCTGGGAGCACATGCATCATTAGGCGGCGTATAAATTCATCCGGCGAAATGTCAACAATGATTTTTTCACTGGTTCTGTAATCTTTAGCCCAAAATGAAACCTTTCTATCGCTAACAGAGATAATGCGTGAGTTTGTAATGGCAATGCGGTGGGTATATCTGCCGAGGTATTCAATAGCATTTCCGAAGCCATTGAAGGTTTCTTTTATGTAGGGACACCATTCCTTCTTATAAAGTGTGTCCCTATACTGTGCCCATGTGTACGAGTTACGAAGTTCTTCACATGAAGAAGGAAGAACAAGCCTGCCCTGTCGTTGATAAGAATTCAGGCAATCAAGAAATTTACCACGGAATTTAGACCCCAGAACCTTAACCGGAATAAAAAATTTATCAGATGAAGTTTTAAGCTTGTAATCTTTAGTCAAGCCACTACCTGTAACGATGCAGTGGATATGAGGATGGTAATTTAAAGTTTGTCCCCATGTATGAAGAACCTGGATAATGCCAGGTGTTGCTCCTAGATACTTTTTGTCAGATGACAGTTCCAAAAGTGTTTCAGAAGAGCATCTGTGTAAAAGCGCATACAGAAGCTCTTGATTGGCATATATCAAAGGATTAAGTTCAGACGGAACAGTGAAAACAACATGAAAGTATGGAGCGTCAATAACTTCCGACTTTCTGGCATCAATCCAGACCTCTTTAAGTATTGCCTGACAGTTCGGGCAGTTTCTGTTACGGCAGGAGTTATTGTGTATTTCGATATGCCCGCAGTCTTCACACTGTGAAATGTTGCAGCCGAGAGAGCCACTTTTACATGCGGAAATAGAATAAGCAGCTTTCTGTTGTGTTGTGGAAGGGTTAAAGGATGATGAATAGTCATCCCATCCATAATCAAAAATCTGTTGTATTTTACTGCGCATGTCCACCTCCGATAAGGTCAAAAGGACTGACAGCATTTGAAATGCCGTTGGAAGCAAGATGCACATAGATGGTAGTTGAGTTCAGGGATTTATGCCCCAGCAGAGCTTTTATGGTCAACAGGTCAACCCCATCTTCATACAGGTGGGTGCCAAAAGCATGGCGGAGGGAGTGACAGGTAATACGCTTTTCCCAGCCCAATGACTGTTCAACATCGTGGATATGGCGTGACAGATAGAAAGTATCTATCGGTCTGGAAGTATCTGACTGTTTTGGAAAAAGCCAGCCTGTAGGTTTTCCGAATTCAAACCAGTATGCTGTCAGAATATCAAGTGCACGTTTGGAAAGAATGGCATAACGGTCAGATCGGTTTTTGCCATGTCTGATATGAATACGCATGTTTTTACGTTGGATATCTTCATAGCGCAGATGACAGAGTTCACTAATGCGCAGACCGGAAGAATACATAAGAGCAACCATGGCTTTCTGTTTCAGATCGGGCATGGAATCAATCAGGATAGAAACCTCCTGTTTTGAGGGGACAAAGGGCAGATATTCGTCAAATCTGCGCATAGGCAGCTGTGTATTGTCCCACGGTTTGTGAAGGACATACAGGGTAAAAAAGTGCAGCTGTGAAATAGCACAGTTAATGGTACGGTCAGAAAGATTTCTGGAATTTTGAAGCCATTTGATATAATCGCGGAGTTCCTGCCAGGAAACATCTTCCGGCAGTTTGTGAAGGCAGGTGGAAACATAATCCAGATAAGCCCTGACATAGGTGCAGTAACTTTTAAGAGTATGGTCAGTAAGGCCACGGAGGGAAATCATTTCCCGAAAAGAATTTAAATAATTGTCCATGATAAAATCTCCTTTGAAATGTAATGGAAAAATAGAAACATTTCAAAAAGAGGAGGCGGACGGATAAAAAAACCAGATATGTAGTTGTTGAGTTTAAAAATCCATGGTAACATAAGCATAGCAGTTGATGTGGTTATGTGTATGTGAGTTAGGGGTAATTCAACAATACAACATAAAAGCAAAAACTGCTATTTTTTTATGAGAAAAAGTCGTGGTTTCACATACTTAGGGCTAGCCGCCGCGCTAGCGGCTTGGTACAATTGAGCTGGAAAATACCGAACTCAACCACTGGTTCGTGTTCATTTCTACAGAAAAAAGCTAAGCTATTTCGTGAAAGGAGGGGTTCCCGGATGAATCAGGAAAAGATCGGAAGCTTCATTGCTGCCTGTAGAAAAGAAAATGGATTTACCCAGGCGTCCTTAGGTGAAAAGCTTGGTATCACGGATCGGGCCATTTCCAAATGGGAAAATGGAAAGAGCCTGCCGGATCCGTCCATCATGCTGGAGCTGTGCGAGCTTCTTCACATCAATGTCAATGAGCTCCTGACAGGGGAACGACTGGACATGGAAGATTATAAAGAGATGGCTGAGAAGAACCTTATGGAACTGGCAAGACAGGAGGAGCTGAATAATAAAAAGCTGCTGGCGTTGGAATACGTGATCGGATGGACGTGTTCGGTGGCATTTCTTGTTCTGATCTTTGCGGCAAGTTTTGCAGTTACCACACCGATGTGGCGCATTATCATGATCCTGACTGGCAGTGTAATCTTTGTCATAGGCATGTATTATTCCATCAAGCTGGAACATGATGCTGGTTATTATG
>CAVITM010000187.1:0-4039 GCA_963645455.1 Moraxellaceae bacterium
TCCTGTATCTGTTCATTAACTTCGAAAAAAGGCGGATTTGCAAACGCAAATCCGCCTATAGTTTACCTCATTACTGTGTAAATGTAAAGACTGCAAACGCTTAGTCAATCTCTACGATCCAGCCCTCGGGAGCCTCGATGCGACCCATCTGGATGCCGGTTAAGGTATCATAGAGCTTCTTGGTCACAGGTCCCATCTCCTCCATGCCGCTGGGGAAGCAAATCTCCTTGCCGTGGTCATTGATCTTGCCTACCGGTGAGATGACTGCTGCCGTACCGCACAGACCGCACTCTGCAAAATCACTCAGCTCGTCAAAACGAACCTGACGATGCTCAACGGTCATGCCAAGATACTTCTCTGCTACCACCATAAGAGAACGACGGGTGATAGAAGGCAGAATGCTGTCGGACTTGGGAGTGACAAGCTTGCCGTCCTTGGTGATAAAGATAAAGTTGGCGCCGCCGGTCTCCTCTACATAGGTTCTGCTTCCTGCGTCCAGATACATATTCTCATCAAAGCCCTGCTTGTGGGCATCTACAATGGGATACAGGCTCATAGCATAGTTCAGGCCTGCCTTGATATGTCCGGTACCATGGGGTGCCGCACGGTCAAAGTCGCTGACGCGGATGGTGATAGGCTTGGCGCCGCCCTTGAAATAAGGTCCAACCGGTGTACAGAATACACGGAACTGGTACTCATCTGCCGGCTTAACACCGATGACCGGTGAGCTGCCGAACATATAGGGACGGATATAAAGAGTCGCACCGGAGCCATAAGGCGGTACATATGCTTCATTGGCATGTACCACTGCCTTGACAGCCTCTATGAAACGATCCTCAGGAAATACAGGCATCTCCAGACGCTCGCAGGAATCCTTCATACGGCTGGCATTTAAATCCGGGCGGAAACAAACAGTTCTGCCATCCTCAGTAGTATAAGCCTTCAGTCCTTCGAAGCAGGTCTGTGCATACTGCAGCACGCCTGCACACTCGCTGATGGTAATGGTTGCTTCGTCTGTCAGCACACCGTCATCCCATGCGCCATCTTTAAAATTTGAGACATACCGCTTGTCCGTCGGCTGATAAGCGAATCCTATGTTTGACCAGTCAATGTTTTTCTTTTCCATAGCTGATTCCTCTTTTCTTAAATTTAATCTAGTGACTAGTGTAGTCCCAGAAACGACCGCTGTCAAGCGCCAGACCGCAAAATGTAACTTTCTAAGGTCTGACGCCAGCCGGGCTTAGACTGCATTTCCTGTATACAGACGGTAATAGGTTCCATGCTCATTCATGAGCTGCTCATGGTTGCCCCGCTCGATGATGCGTCCCTGCTCCAGTACCATGATACAGTCGCTGTTTCGAACGGTGGAGAGTCTATGGGCGATGACGAAAGTGGTTCTGCCCTTCATCAGCTGATCCATACCGGTCTGCACGATACGCTCGGTACGGGTATCGATGGAGCTGGTAGCCTCATCCAGAATCAGTACCGGCGGATCAGCCACGGCTGCACGGGCGATGGCCAGTAGCTGTCTCTGTCCCTGGGAGAGAGATGCGCCGTCTCTGGTCAGCATCGTATCATAGCCATGCTCTAAGTGGCGGATAAAGCCGTCTGCATTGGCCAGCTTTGCGGCTGCGATTACTTCTTCATCGGTAGCATCCAGCTTGCCGTAGCGGATATTTTCCATAACCGTACCGGTAAACAGGTGGGTATCCTGCAGCACCATGCCAAGGGAATGCCGCAGATCTGCTTTTTTGATTTTATTGATATTGATGCCGTCGTAACGGATCTTGCCGTCCTGAATATCATAGAAACGATTGATCAGGTTGGTGATAGTGGTCTTTCCGGCTCCGGTAGAGCCAACAAAGGCGATCTTCTGTCCCGGTGTTGCAAACAGATCCACCCCATGCAGCACGGTCTTTTCCGGTGTATAGCCAAAATCCACGGAATCAAAGACCACATCTCCGGTCAGTCTGCGGTAATCCACACTGCCGTCTGCCTGATGCACATGCTTCCAGGCCCAGATTCCGGTACGCTCGCTGCATTCCGTCAGAGATCCGTTCTCCTCTTTTGCATTGACCAGTGTCACGTAACCATTGTCCTCCTCGGGCTCCTCATCCAAAAGCTCGAAAATACGATCCGCACCTGCCAGCGCCATGATCACCGCATTGAGCTGCTGGCTCACCTGGTTGATGGGCATGTAAAAGCTCTTATTAAAGGTCAGAAAGCTGGCCAGACCGCCAAGGGTAAAGCCAAAGCTTCCGCTTAAAGCCAGGGCGCCTCCCACAATGGCACACAGCACGTAGCTGACATTTCCAAGCTGTGCATTGATAGGTCCTAACAGGTTGGCAAACCGGTTGGCGTTAAAAGCGCTGTCATAGAGCTGGTCGTTCAGCTCACAGAAATCTGCATAGGCCTGATCCTCATGACAGAATACCTTGACTACCTTCTGGCCTTCCATCATTTCCTCAATATAGCCATTGATACGTCCCAGATCCTTCTGCTGCTGCATAAAGTAGCGTCCGCTGAGTCCGGTGGCTTTTTTTGTGCAAAACAGCACCACCACTACCATCACCATGGTCACGATCGTCAGTGGGATACTCAGCATCACCATGCTGGCAAAGACACTCACAATGGTCACTGCACTGCTCAAGAACTGCGGCAAACTCTGGGAGATCATCTGGCGCAGCGTATCGATATCATTGGTGTACATACTCATGATATCGCCGTGGGGATGCTGGTCAAAGTAGCGCACCGGCAGCGTCTCCATATGGATAAACATGTCGTTTCGCAGATGCATCAGCGTGCCCTGTGACACGTAGATCATGAGACGGTTCTGCACGAAGATCGCAACGACACCCAGCAGATAAAAACCGCCCACACGGATAATCGCATGCAGCAGACCGCTGAAATCCGGTTGATCGGAAAGCAGCAGCGGCTTAACATAGCCATCGATCAGATCCTTTAAAAACCATGTTCCCTGGACATTACATAATACGTTGGCAAAAATCGCGATCACCACGATCACCAGATGCACCGGATAATATTGTGCAATATAGCGCATGATGCGAAGAAAGCTCTTAAATGGATGCTCCAGCTTCGGGCGCGGTCCTCTCGCACCTCTGCCGCCTTTAAATTCTCTCGTTTTTTCCTGTGCCATTAGTCCTCACCTGCCTTTTCATCAAAATCTCCGCCGCCCTTTGTCTGCGACTCATAAATATCACGGTAAATCTCATTGGTCTCCAATAACTTTTCATGGCTGTCAAAGCCTAAGATCTTGCCATCCTCCATGACGATGATGCGGTCTGCCTCCTGTACGGAAGAAATACGCTGTGCGATGATCAGCTTGGTGGTACCGGGGATCTCCTCGGCAAATGCCCGGCGGATCTTGGCATCTGTGGCTGTATCCACCGCACTGGTGCTGTCATCTAAGATCAAAATCTTGGGATTCTTTAACAGTGCCCGGGCAATACAAAGCCTCTGCTTCTGTCCGCCGGACAGGTTGCTGCCGCCCTGCTCCAGGTATGTCTCGTAGCGATCCGGCATACGCTCAATAAATTCATCTGCACAGGCCAGACGGCATACCCTTTTGCAGTCTTCCTCGCTGGCATTGGCATCGCCCCAGCGCAGATTTTCTAAAATCGTACCGGAAAACAGTACATTTTTCTGTAAAACCACTGCCACATTGTTGCGCAGCGTATCCAGATCGTAGGTGCGCACATCCTTGCCGCCCACGTAAACCGTTCCATCCGTCACATCGTAAAGCCGGCTGATGAGGTTGACCAGACTGGACTTGGAGCTGCCGGTGCCGCCGATGATACCGATGGTCTCACCAGCCTTAATATCCAGGTTCACATCCTTTAAGATGGGATGCTCCTTATCGTCGTGGTAATCGAAGCAGACATGATCAAAACGGACACTTCCGTCCGGCACATTCATATCGGGATCAGCGGGATTGGTCAGTGTACTCTGCTCCTCGATAACTGCAGCTACACGACGTCCGCTGGCAGCTGACATGGTAACCATAACAAATACCATAGAC
>CAVITM010000188.1:0-4016 GCA_963645455.1 Moraxellaceae bacterium
GCGATAGCATCGCCGAATCTCGTATCTGTTCAGGTGGTTCTGAACAGATACGAATCATTTTTTATTTTAGCATTGTTTACGCCCACCGGAAAATATGATATGATGATGGAGTGTGTGCGCTACTTGGCATGTTCACTCATATTCCATATTTTAAGGAGGCTTCTAACATGAGCACAACAAACATTCTGATCCTTACGGCGATCGTCATCTATCTGATCGTGATGCTGGCCGTCGGGTTTTATTTTTCGAATCAAACGTCCAATACCGAGGACTTCTACCTCGGCGGACGAAAGATGGGACCCTTCGTCACTGCCATGAGTGCAGAGGCCAGCGACATGAGCAGCTGGCTGCTTATGGGTCTGCCGGGCGTCGCTTATCTATCCGGTGTGGCAGACGCTGCCTGGACGGCCATCGGCCTGGGCGTCGGCACATGGCTCAACTGGTTTTTCGTTTCCCGGAGACTTCGGATGTATTCCCAGCACATCAACGCCATCACGGTTCCGGAGTTTTACTCCAAACGCTACCATGACAAGAGCAATACGTTAAATGCTCTGGCCGCTCTGGTGATCATTATTTTCTTTATTCCATATACCGCATCAGGCTTTGCTGCCTGCGGCAAGCTGTTCCACAGTCTGCTGGGTGTGAACTACACCGCAGCTATGCTGGTCTCAGCACTGGTCATCATCGGTTATACGATCATGGGCGGCTTCCGTGCCGTTTCCACCACGGACCTGATCCAGAGCATCGTCATGACCATCGCTCTGGTGGTTGTACTGACCTATGGCATCACACATGCCGGCGGCTGGAATGCAGTTGTTGAAAATGCACGTTCCCTGCCCGGATATCTGTCCCTGACTGCTACCCACGATGTATCCACCGGCGGCAGCGCCGCCTACAGCCCCCTTACCATCGCCTCTACCATGGCCTGGGGTATTGGGTATTTCGGTATGCCCCATATTCTGCTTCGCTTTATGGCCATCGAGGATGAGAAAAAACTGATTTTATCCCGCCGCATCGCTACGGTCTGGGTCATCATCGCTATGACAGTTGCCATCACCATCGGTATTGTGGGTCTTGGCATGACCAACTATGGTGCGCTGGAATTCCTCGAGGGCAGCACCAGTGAGACCATCATCGTTCGGATCTCCAGCCTCATCAGTGAGCACGGCGCGTTGTGTGCACTTCTGGCAGGCGTGATCCTGGCCGGCATTCTCGCCGCTACGATGTCTACTGCAGACAGCCAGCTGCTGGCCACTGCCTCCAGTGTTTCACAGAATATCATGCAGGAGTTTTTACATATCAAATTAAATGAAAAGCAGAGCGTCAACGTTGCACGTCTCACCATCGGTGGAATCTCGATTCTCGGTATTTTTCTGGCCAGAGATCCCAACTCCTCCGTATTCGGTATCGTATCCTTTGCGTGGGCAGGCTTTGGCGGTGCCTTCGCGGCGGTTACGCTGTGCGCCCTGTTCTGGAAGCGCTCCAACAAATGGGGTGCCCTGGCCGGTATGATTTCCGGCGGCGCTACCGTATTTATCTGGAAATACCTGGTTCGCCCCATTGGCGGCGTATGGAACATCTACGAGCTGCTTCCCGCATTCCTCGTATCTCTTCTGTTTATTGTCGTTGTGAGCCTGCTCACACCGGCTCCGGATGAAGAACAGATCCGGGAGTTTGAATCTATAAAATAAAATATAAGAGCGTGGCAAAAATCAAATCCGATTCTGTCACGCTCTTTTTTAGTTTCTCCGATGTAAAAAACATCCATCCTCGTGGGAATTGATGACACCGACTGCCTGCAGATAGGCGTAGACCACGGTGGTTCCCACAAATTTCATGCCTCGCTTTTTCAAATCCTTTGACAGCTCATCAGACAGCGGAGAGCTGCCACGGTGATTTTCAAAAATTGTCTTTCCCTCTGTCCAATGCCACAGATAATCGGAAAAACTGCCGTATTCTCTTTGAATGTCCCGAAATACCCTTGCATTGGTCACAGCGGCTTGAATCTTCAGGCGATTGCGAATAATGCCGGGGTTATTTTTCAGTTCCTCCAGCTTCCCTTCATCGTAAGCGCAGACCTTTTCCAAATCAAAGCCGTCAAAGGCCTCACGGAATGCCTCCTGCTTATTCAGCACACATTCCCACGACAGTCCCGCCTGAAAACACTCCAGAATCAGCATCTCAAAAAGCTCCTGATCGCCATGAACGGGAACGCCCCACTGTGTGTCATGATAGCGGATATACCGCTCATTTTTCGGATTCGCCCAGCGGCATCTTGGTTTGCCGTCTGTCAGTTTCATGTGAGCAGCCCCTCCTCTCGGCCTTCCTCTCGAATCGTTTTTACAAAGGATTTTTCATTATCACGGATACGATTCACCAGCATCATATATTCTTTTAATGGCTCACAGCGATCCAACAGATCTACACGGTTTTCTCTCCGATCAATACAGCATGAACAACAAAACGCTCTGTCCGTGTGCGGGAGGTACAGGTGGAAAGCAGCAATAATGGTGCCGCTGTTTCCTGATCTCTGCCGCCCTGCACGGCGCTGCTGTCCAAAGCGTACTGTACATAGGCCGCCCGGTCTTCCCCGCTCAGATCATAGGTCTCGCTGTCGTATTCCGTCACATAGGCGGAAAATACCCGATATTTCAGGATCCTGTCCGGGGTAAGGATGTACAGCAGCGGATGCGTGTCAAAATAGTCCTGGTCAGCATAGGCGTCCAGACTGCCGAACATGCTGCCGTTTTTCATATTATGGCCATAGATCACCGTATTCCAATCGCTGAGATCCGGGCTGCATCGGTAATCCAGAAAGATGCTGCCGGAGCTGTTCTGCACGCCGTTGTAGGTCTGGTGGAGATATTGGTCATTATCCGCTCCCTGGACCAGCGGGTAGCTGATCTCACTGTCCGGGATCCACAGCCAGCCAACCACATCCGATCCCTCGGCCAGCAGGGCATCAAAATCCACGTTGACTTCCGGGAAGTATTCCTCCGGCTCCGTATCCGCCTCCTGCGCATCCGACACAGCGGAGTCGGCAGCCTGCACTTCGCCGTCTTCCTCGTCTGTCAAAATGAAAACCGCATCGCGCTCCTGGTCATAGATATTCTCCGCCTGTTGGTACTCCAGCAGAATGGATATCAGCCTTACAGCGCAGAAGAGAAAAACCGCTGCCAACAGAATGATCAAAATAATCCGCAATCTCTTTGCCATACTGTTCCTTTCATAATATGTTAGGGCGCAGGAAAAGCTTCCTGCGCCCCATTTTTTTGTGTCAATATTTTACTTTGTTAACTTCTTGGTCTTCTTACCGCCCAGCAGCAGAACTGCAAGGCCGAGGCTAGAGAGGATCATTAGGCTGATCAGCAGAGCCAAGGCGCTATTGTCGCCGGTCTGCGGACCGAAATCATCATCAGCCGCAGTTTCGTCATCTGCCAGATCCGGTGTAGAATCCAGAGGTACATCCGAATCGTCTATCTCCACATCCCCGTCGTCCAGATCCGGTGTAGAATCCAGCGGTACATCTGAATCGTCTATCTCCACATCCCCGTCGTCCAGGCCCGGTGTGGGATCCAGAGGTACATCCGGATCGTCAATATCCACGTCTTCATCGGGGGTGGTGGTATCCGGATTGGGATTTGGCTGTACATCGGGGGTGATGACCGTGCGCACAGCGCTGTATACATAAGTCACCGTCATGTCTTTTGTCATGTTGCCTTCGGCTGAGTCACTTCCCTCAGCCATTTTCTTGAAGCTGTAGCCATTAAAACTCTTCTGCTCCGTGGTATAGGAAGCTCCGGCATCGAGAGTCTCGGTGGTGCTGTCGGCCAAAGCAGTGCCCTCCTCGTTCACCCAATTTACTGTTAGCGTGTAGGTGTTATATGCCGCCTTGAGGGCAACAGCCTGTGTATCGTCGTCTGCCGGAGTATATTCGTCTGCCTTATCAGCCGTCCAGCGGTCAATTTTATCATATTTGCCTGTGGTTGCATTCAGCTTGTACCAGCCATCATGAT
>CAVITM010000189.1:0-3992 GCA_963645455.1 Moraxellaceae bacterium
GTAATAATAGCAGGACGCAATATAGTACTTATCTGTCAGGCCAAAGGGTCCCGGTTCCGGATTGTCTAACGCCAGCCAGTCCCCGAAATGAAAACCTGTCTGCCACAATTTATGATCGCCGGTCTCTACATCTTTTCGAATCATGTAATCCACCCAGGCTTTCATCCCCGGATATTCTTCCTCCAGTAAATTTTTGTCTCCATAATAGACATATAACGCCCAGGGAAGAATGGTCGCCACATCAGACCAGGCTGCTGAGCTAAGCTCTTCTGTCAATTGATCTGCGTCATTTTCCCTCTCATCGGTTTGCGGTTCATCAAAGCCTCTGCCTCTGACCTGGGGCACAATAAAGGGGACAATGCCTTCGCTGCGGGTCTGTGCTTCGTTGACATCCTTCATATATTTACGGAAAAATGCCGCTGTGTCCATAGAAAAGCATGCCGTCTGACAAAACATCTGGGCATCCCCGGTCCATCCCAAACGCTCGGATCTCTGAGGGCAGTCCGAAGGATGCTCCAGGAAATTATCCTTCTGGCTCCAGAAGGCATTGCTGACCAGCTGGTTAATCTCCGGATGTCCTGTCTCCATCCAACCTGTGGTGGTCATATCAGAATAGATACACCACCCGCAAAAATCTTCTGCTGTCACGTCTTCCGGGAAACCTTCCAGCTGTACATAACGAAAACCGTAATACGTAAAGTGGGGTCTCACAGGCGTGCCAAGTCCATCGCTGATATAATGAAATTCAGCTCTTGCAGTCAAAAGGTTATCCCTGCAAATTCTGCCATCCTGCATATGCTCGGCGTATTTCAGACAGACCTTTTTCCCTTTTGGCAGCCGATTTTCAAAAACCAGCCAGCCTGTCATGTTTTGTCCCATATCAATGATTTTGTTGCCATCCGGATCGGTCAGCATCGCGATAGGCTTACGCTCCCCTTTCTTCACTGCCGGAAGGGAATACCGCTCTGTGATCCGTGTAAGGTTCTCCGGCGCCAGCAATTCTACGTTTTTCCAATCATGGAGTTCTACCGTAGCATCATAATCCTCTCCATCATAGATGTTGCTGAATGATACCGGTCCATCCGCATACTGCTCTGTCCCATCAGAGGCAATCACTTTCTCTGTACCATCTTCATATGCCACATGCAGCTCATATAATAAATGATAGTTTCGTCCAAACTGGTTCTCATATCCTCCATTCACGCCAAAGCGCCCTTTGTACCATCCGGCTCCCAGCATGCATGTCCATTCATTTTTCCCTTGCCGCAAAGCACTCGTCACATCCAATGTCTGATACTGACACCACATCTGATAAGCCTGAAATCCCGGCGCAAGGAAGCCATCATTTACGAATTCTCCGTTAATATATCCTTCGAAAAGTCCCAAGCCTGTAACATACATTCTTGCGCATTGGACTGGTTTTTCCAAAATAAAGGTTCTTCGAATGACCGGTGACGGCTGTTTCTTTTCTATCTCTTCGCAATCCGCGGAAGTATCCGTAACACCAATCCAGCAGCCCTTCCACGCTTCGTCCAGCTTACCGGTTTCAAAATAGGATACTTCTTCACTGTCAATCACCTTTCCGGAAGTCAGTCTTACCTGTACCTTCCAGTAATACCTGGTTCGTGGTGTAAGCTCCAGCTTTAGACAATAGGCAATCCCACGGATCTCTGTGTCAAAACCGCTGTCGGAAAAAATTTTCTGAAATGCAGCATCCCTACTGATCACAACACGGCAGGCTTCAACTGCATCCTCATTTTCTGACACGTCACGGTATTTCCAGCTAAAGGTCTGGCGGGACAGATCAAATCCTACCGGATTCACGATATGATTGACACGTAACTCTGTAACTTTCACTGCAGGCTCACCTCCTCATACGACGATCTGCTCTAATTGTGCCACCCCGGTTTTCAGCAGTTCCCGATCCATTGTCACAAACTGCATCTGATTCATCTCCGCTAACGTGTGAAAACACCACTCCGGGTCTTCTGCTTTTCCCATCTGCGCTAATCCCGGGGCATACGTTTCCAGAATCGCAAGCGCCTGCTCGTCCTTAGCCAGACGATATAATGTGGAATTCCAGCCATAAGGTCTGCGATAATCTGTGTCCGTCTTATATGTATACGTGTAGCTGCCTGCCTGCAGCTGCTTTGTACTGCCATTGCCCGGTAAAATGACTACTGCCTCACAATCAAATGGCACTTCCACCTGTACCGTGATTGTCCCATCGCGATGCAGCTCATAGCTGCAGGCATATTTGCCATTAACAGAATCATAACTGCCACGAACCTGTGGTAATCTCACATCCGGATGGGGTTCAATGATAGCCTTCTTAAAGCCCGGCACCGCAGGTCGAATTCCCACCACATATGCATATACAAACTCCATCACGGAGCCGTAAGAATAATGATTCAAAGAATTCATGCCTGTACTTGAAATGGTCCCGTCCGGCATGACAGAATTCCAGCGTTCCCAAATGGTAGTTGCGCCCATATTCACTTCATAGAGCCATCCCGGGAATGATTCATTTAAAAGCAAATCATAAGCCAGCTCATACAATCCTGCTTTGGCCATAGCCAGACAAATCAAAGGCGCTCCCACAAAACCACATTTGATTTTGTGTCCATCCAAATCCATACGGCGTAAAAACTGGGCAACAAGCTTTTCTTTATCTACATAGATTTCAAATACTAATGCCACCACATACGCAGCCTGGGTATCAATGGATAACCGTCCTCCAGCTGTAAAAAATTCGTGCAAAATCGCTGCCTTGATCTGTTCCGCCAATGTCTGATAATATTCTGCCTCCTCCTGCTTTTCCAAAATCGCAGCAAACTCTGCCACCATTTCCACGGAACGGCAGTAATACATAGACGCAATATATGTATCATCTGTTCCGCCTTTAAAGCTGCTAGGCGAAGGGCCGTCCAATGCCAGCCAGTCGCCAAAATGGAATCCGAAATCAAACAGGTAGTGCTTTTCTCCCCCCTTGCCATCCTCCCGGTCGATATAATCCACCCAGTCCTTCATCAGAGGATAACAATAAGCTGCTTCTGTCTTATTTCCATAATGCCGGTACAATGTATATGGTAAAAATGTTGCCACGTCTCCCCATACACTGCCGCAATCAGGCTTGTGCCCAATATTGGGAATATAATTGGGAACTCCGCCATTCAAAAACAGCTGCTCATCCCTTAAATCCTTGATGAACTTGTGATAGAAGGCTCTCGTATCCGTATGATAGCATGCGGTGGGTGCAAATACCTGGGCATCCCCCGTCCAGCCGAGCCGCTCATTTCTCTGGGGGCAATCGGTGGGAATATCGATAAAGTTAGATTTCTGTCCCCATTTTGTATTTTCTACCAAACGGTTCAGTTTCTCATTGCTGGTGGTAATCTCACCGGCAGAATGAATGTCGGAATACAGGGCGACTCCAACAAAATCCTCTTTTTTCAATTCTCCTACCCAGCCTGTGACCCTCACATACCGGAATCCAAAAAAGGTGAAATGTGTCCTCACTGTTTCAGGATCGCCACCTGAGGTATATACGATTTCCGATCTCGCTTCTCTATAGTTCTCGTTGAAAAAATTCCCATGCTGCAGTATTTCTCCGAAATCCAAGGTGACGGTGGTGCCCTTTGGCAGATTTGCCTTGAATTCCACTGTACCTGCGAAATTCTGCCCCATATCCAGTACCAATTCTCCTGCTGGGGTATGAATCAGTTCTACCGGGCAAAAACGCTCATGAGCCAGCACAGGAATACTCAAACGATCCGTTAAAATCCCATCATTCAACTTCAATAATTCAACCGGCTTCCAGCTTTTCTCAACCTCAGGCCGATTTCGATTGATGGTCTCTCCGTAATAAATACCGGAATCCTCAATATCAGAGGCCTGATATTGGAACGTCTCATCGGTACAGAGGACATCTGTTGTGCCATCCTCATATTCCAGATGCAATTCACCAAGTACTGACATACGGGAGCCATAGA
>CAVITM010000190.1:0-3944 GCA_963645455.1 Moraxellaceae bacterium
CCTGTAAAGTATTAGCGACTAAACATACACTTGATAGGAGGAGCAAGATGGCTTCCGCTGATACCTTATGCAATAAAATCCTAAATGTCAAGAATACAGTTGTGGCTTCCCACGAGTTTATAAACCATAAATGATAAAGTCTCGATATACCACAAATGAAAATGTCCCGCTAATCTGATAAAATATCACCTTCGGCATCATACCATCAGATTGGAGGACAAGCATATCAGAAAGGTAACTTTATCAATGAACGAGCAATTGAAATATGAAGTAATCAAAAATCTGGCTGATCACCCGGAGACGGGCAACAAGGATCGCGCAGCTTTGACTCTCGGTTGTACCAGACGACACATCAATCGCATGATTCGGGGATATCGCGAAAAAGGCAAAGAGTATTTTGTGCATGGAAACAGAGGCCGCAAACCTGCCACCACTATCGCTGAAGCAACTCGTCAGAAGATTGTCGCCTTATACAGCGCCAAGTACTATGATGCTAATTTCGAGCACTACACTGAATTGCTCCGCAGAAATGAAGGAATCTGTATATCTGCATCTTCTGTAATGAACATCTTGGAAGCCGAATACATTCTCTCACCAAAAGTAAAACACGCAAAACATAAACGCATAAAAAAGGAACTCGCAAAAATGAAGGATCAGGCCACATCACAGAAGGAACGTGATGCCATTCAAAGCAATCTCGTAGCCGTGGAAGATGCACACAGCAGACGTCCTCGTTGCGCCTATTTCGGTGAACTGCAGCAAATGGACGCCACTCCTTATGAATGGATTCCCGGGCAAATATGGCACCTGCATCTTGCGATCGACGATGCCACAGGAATGGTAACAGGCGCCTGGTTTGATACTCAGGAAACACTCGCAGGATACTATCATGTCTTCGAGCAGATCCTTACGAATTACGGCATTCCCTACAAGTTTTTTACCGATAAACGCACTGTTTTCACCTATAAGAAAAAATATGCCTCGTCAGATGACGAAGACACCTATACTCAGTTCGCCTATGCCTGCAAACAGCTTGGCGTTGCATTGGAATCCAGCAGTGTTCCTCAGGCAAAAGGACGTGTGGAACGCCTGAATCAGACGCTGCAGTCACGCCTGCCAGTTGAATTGCGCCTGGCAGACATAACCGATATCAACAGCGCCAATGAATTTCTTTACTCCTACATAAAAGAATTCAATTCGAAGTTCGCTCTTCCGCTTGATGGTATCAAATCTGTTTTTGAAACGCAACCCACAAAGGAGAAAATCAACCTCACTCTGGCGGTACTGACAGAGCGGACTGTGGACAGTGGTCATGCTATCCAGTTTCAGAAGTGCCATTACCGCATGTTGGACAAAAGCGGTCATCAAGTTCACTTCCAAAAGGGAACCAAAGTCATGGTAATCAAGGCTTTTGATTCCAGCCTATACGTTTGCGTGGATGACAAAGACATTTATGCCCTCGAAGAAATCCCTTCTCACGAGGTAAAGTCAAAAGAACTAGATGCTGATTATACAGCGCCTCAGCCAAAGAAAAAATATATCCCAAGTATGAATCATCCATGGAGACGACAAGAGTTCCACAAATTCGTCCATTCACAATCTCACAGGATTGAAATGGACTTGAGGAGTGCATGATGCGAATGCATCCGAATTGGCGACGGACGTTTCATGCATTGACAGTAGGTACAACTCATGTCAGGCTGGCGCAACGCGCCGGCAGGCGACACGTGGGCCATGAAAATGGCCCCGGCGACGCCTGCCCGCACGCCTGCACCAACATGAGTTGTGGGTTCATGCTGTCAATGCTTTAATCGTCCACAAGCAGAATTCGCTTTTTTGACATCAAAAGGCCCCGGAAAACCGGGGCATATGTTTTGGCATTTTCGGGACATTTTCATTTATGCTTGACAGAAAATTATCCCTCTTTCAGTTCGTTTTCAGCTTTTCCCTATAGAATCACAGTGGTATAGTAGTTGCAGTAACTTGGTACGGCAAATGCCGGAAGGAGAGCACAAAATTTATGAAGCTGCTGGTGGTCGAGGACGAAAAAATGCTGGCTGATTCCCTGAAGCTCCTGCTGGAGGAACGAGATTTTCAGGTCGACACAGCTTATGACGGTGAGGACGGTCTTGCCTACGCGGAGACCGGCGTTTACGATCTCATCATTCTGGATGTCATGATGCCGAAGCTGAACGGCTACCAGGTGGCCCGGCGGCTGCGGCAGAAGCACACCAGCACGCCCATCCTCATGCTGACCGCCCGCTCCGAGCTTATGGACCGGGTAGAGGGCCTCAACTCCGGCGCTGACTATTATCTCACTAAGCCCTTCGATTCGCGGGAGCTGCTGGCCTGCGTCAATGCCCTTTTGCGCCGTCAGGGCAGCGAGGTGGATGAGCTGTCTTACGGCAACACCTCCCTGGATCTCGAATCCGGCACCCTGAACTGCGGTGAAAACAGTCTCCGGCTCTCTGCCCGGGAATTTGACGTCATGCGGCTGCTCATGCAGTCCAAGGAAAACAATCTCTCGAAGGAGCAGATTCTGTCCCGGGTCTGGGGCTTCGATTCCGAGGCCGTAGAGAATCACGTGGAGGTCTATGTGGGCTTTCTTCGCAAAAAGCTGAAAAGCATCGGCTCCAACGTCAGCATCGTTGCCGCCCGGCGCCTCGGCTACCATCTGGAATGCAGCTAAGGAGTCCTCTCAATGGATATGATCCACAGCCTGAAGCGCCGCTTCATTATCATCACCATGACCATCGTCAGTCTGATGCTGGCGGTGGTCTTCTCTCTGGTGCTCATTCTCACCCGGCAGCGCCTGTTTGACGACAATCTCCGGATGCTGGAGAGTGCCGTAGATGCCCCTATGAAAATGCAGGCACCGGACAGGAAGGACCGCGGCGACACCGAAATCCGCCTGCCCATCTTCCGTCTCATGGTTTCTTCTGACGGAGAAATCATCGAACGCGAGGGCCTCAGCTACGATCTGGCAGACAGTGAGGAGCTCAGCTATCTGGTTTGCGAAGCGCTCTCCTCAGAGCAGAGAAACGGGGTTATCACCGAGTACGGTCTGAGCTATCTCCGCAGTCCTGTGAAGCGTTCCGCTGAGGATGAGGCCAATGCAGGCGGTGCCCAAAACGTGGGGCTCGCCGAGGACACTGCAGATGCCGAAAAATCCGCAGACTTCCGTCACAACAAATACACACTTCCCGAAAACGCAGACTATATCCTGGTCTTTTCTGATGTTTCCAGTGCAATGAGCGCCATGCGCAATCTCTTCTATACCTGTCTTCTGATGGCGGCACTGGCCTTTCTCGGCTTCCTGGTCATTGCCGTTTTTCTGGCGAAGCTGACCGTCCGCCCCGTGGAGCAGGCCTGGATTCAGCAGCGGCAGTTTGTATCTGATGCCTCTCACGAGCTGAAAACGCCCTTAACCGTTATCCTCACCAATGTGGAGCTGCTGCAGGAGCAGAGCAGCACCGCAGATCCCGGCGTCCGGCGCTTTGTCAGCAACATCCTCACCATGTCACAGCAAATGAGAGGTCTGGTGGAAAGCCTCCTGGAGCTGGCGCGCGTGGACAACGGCAGCATCCAGAAGCTTTCCCTGGTGCCCGTGGATCTCAGCCGCCTCGTGGAAAAGGAGCTCCTGACCTTTGAGGCCATGTTCTACGAAAAGGGCCTGCTGCTGACCGATGATATCGCCGAAAACATTCACGTCAAAGGCTCTGCCCAGCACCTATCCCAGGTAGTGGAAATCCTTCTGGACAACGCCCAGAAATACGCCGATCCCCACGGCACTGTCCATGTGGCCCTCCACCAAAACGGCGCCCATCACGCCCTGCTTTCCGTGGCGGATCCCGGAGAAGAAATTTCCGATGAAAACCTGAAAAATATCTTCAAGCGCTTCTATCGCATCGATCCCGCCCGGGCCATGAACCACAGCTACGGAC
>CAVITM010000191.1:0-3940 GCA_963645455.1 Moraxellaceae bacterium
AGGCATATGCTCCGGCTTGACCACAGGATCGCGTTGTCCCTTTTCCAGCCGCACGTGGACAGCAACACGGGATTGCTTGTAGAAAATCTCTACCACATTCTTAGTCAGCTTTACGTCCACTTTCTCGCCGATCAGGTCGTAAGGAACAGAGTACTTGTTGAGTCCGTCGCTGATCAGATAGTCACAACCCACCTTCGGAGAAAGCCATACAGACGGCTCATATGTGTGAATCGGAAGCGGCTGCATGAATGCTTTCTCTTCCTGCTCATAAGCCGTTAAACGGCAGCCGGCGCGGGACCCCTTGAATGGCCGGCGATTCAATTCATCCAGCTTTTCCCGCACAGCTGCTTTTGCTTCTGCAATGGAGAAGAATTTCCGGTCTCGCAACGCCGCCGTAATCCACGTGGATACAAAGCGGACAGAGCCCTCTACGGCTGCCTTATCATCCGGCTTTCTGACGCGTGCAGGGACAATCGCCGTGCCGTAATGCTCGGCCATCTCCTGGTAGCTGCGGTTCAGGACAACCTCATAACGGTTATTGGTAACCGTAGCGGTCTTCGCATTGTCCGGAATCAGCAGCCGCGTAACACCGCCGAAATAGTTGAAGGCATGCACATGGCAAAGCAGCCAATTCTCCTGCTTCATATCCTCACAGGCTTCTGCGTAGGTAAAGAAGCTGCAAGGCAGTACAGCAACAAAAATGTAAGCAGGTGAAAGCTCACCGGTCACAGGATCTGTAATAAGCAGCGGATCACCGGCCCAATCAACCTGCATGGCATCTCCCGGCTTATGGGTTATGCGCATGGTAGCTTTCGTGGCGCGGGCCCAGCGCCGATACTTCTCGCAGAACTGTGTGTACATGTACGGTACGCCGTCTGCAGAGCGTGTCTTTCGGCAATACTCGTCCCACAGCAGCGTGAGTGTTACGCCTTTCTTTGCCAGTTCCGTGTGAATCCACTGGCAGTCAGGCGCGATGTACGGGGAAGCATTCGAATACTTCCGGGGAAACAGAATCTCCTGGATGTCTTCATTCGTGACATCCTCATCCAACGGCCAGAAAAGGCCGGCGGCTGATGCACAGGAAAGCACTTCGGAAATTGTGTGCCGTGAGCTGTTCACGTTTCGCTCAATTTCGCGTTGGCTCCTTCCTTGGCTATACAGCCTTAAAATGCTGCGGTAGTCGATCATTCGACTCCCTCCTAATGAATTTAGTCACGCAAATGCGTGCAACTTCCATTATAAGGGATGCCGATTGATTTTAAATTGGGTGGTGCTGAAACCCCGTGACGGTGGTGCTAAAACTCCGTGCAAGTGGTGCTGACATGGCGAAATTTATATCTGTCGGCGTATAAAAACGTCCCCGGCCGCGCAATCTGTGCAGCCGGGGATATGGTGAAAGTTATTGAATTGCCTTGCAGGAATCCGGTGCTGACTCGGGCACCAATGTTTCCGCCCAGTTTTCAGACTGCTGGCTTCGCTTCGGCGCCTCGCTGAGCACGAAGGTCAAATAGCTGTACGGATCCAGACCGTTTTCCTTCGCGGTTTCAATCAGGCTGAAAATAACAGCACTGCTCTGAGCACCCAAAGGCGTATTTGCAAACAGGAAGTTCTTTCTCGACATGACAAACGGCTTTATGCTCCGCTCAGCGCGGTTGTTGCTGATTTCAATGCGGCCATCCAGAAGAAAGCTGTTCAGCGGCACCCACTGATTTTTTAAATATGTCAGCGCGACTCCGAGCTTGGACTTCGGCGCAGCATTTCTTGTACCTGCCCACGACAATAAATCGTCCAGAATCGGTTTCGACCGCTCCAGCCGCTGCTGCTTTCTTTCTTCAAATGTAAGATGCTTATCCGCGTACTCTTTTTCCAGGGCAAACAGCTTTGAGCAAAAGGCAACTCCCTGTTCCGCAGTCGGTGATCGTTTTCCTTTTGACTGAGACTTGATCGCCTCATCGAATTTTCGACGTGCATGTGCCCAACAGCCAACACTTACGGCATGTTCAATGTCGTGGTAGTATGCAGCGCCGTCTGTCTGTAAATATCCTTTGAATCCTTTCAAAAATTCCTGCGGATACTTACTGCTTTTTCCCGGCTGGTATTCGTAAAGAACAATTGGATGCTCTGCGTCACTGCCGGTACGGTAAAGCCACATGCTGCTTTTGGACTGCGCTGTTTTGCCTGCCTCATGCAAAACCTGAATGGAGGTTTCGTCGGAGTGAATCAGGTCGTGAGCAACAAGCTTTTCCTTAAGAACCTTATATACAGGCTCCAGCCAGTCTTTTGAGCACCGCAGCAGCCAGTCTGACATTGTTTGCCGGGACAGCTTTACTCCTTTGCAGTTCCATTCCTGTTCCTGGCGGTACAGCGGAGAACCCATGACATATTTCTGTATTGCAATATAAGCAACCGTTTCCGGCGCCGCAAAGCTTCCGGAAATGACGGCTGGCTCCTTCGGGGTCTTCACTACGGGCGTTGAAATGTCCTTTTTCTCGCAGCTCTTGCAGGCATAGGTGTAGTAAATATCTCTGCGCAGAATTGCCTCCGCAGGCTTTATTTTCAGAGATTCGCGGACTTCCTTGCCGATAACGACCATTTCATCGCCGCACTGCGGGCATTTACGCTGATCCTCGGGAAGCTCGTGAATAACTTCCTCTACCGGAATATTCTCAGGGATAATATCTCTGACACTTCCCGAGGCCTTCTTGCGGGTATGTGCTTTTACCTGTGTTTCCGTATGCTGTTCAACATAGGCGGTAGCTTCAGGCTCGTCAAAAAACAGGCTCATCTGTTCCATGACTTCTTCAGAAGCCTTCTCGGAACCGGAGCCGAACTTTTTGCGCTTCAGCAGATTCATCTGCTCCATGAGCCAGTTTACCTGCTTTTCCAGCTCGGCAATATAAGCCTTATCTGCGTCATATTCCGCACGGGAGATCTGAATCATTTCCGTGCTGCTTGTATCTGTTTTCTTCTCATTTTCCATGAGGTTATTATACCACAGAAGCGCTGAAAAGTCCAGTATTTCAGGGACTTTTTGCAATTTATACGGTAGTGATTCCTCTCACCGGACGAAGTGCTTTCGGCTGGTCAACATTCAGTCCTTCCATGAGCCAGCGATATTGTTGAGGCGTTAATTCTCTCGCCTCATCGCCGCTTCTCGGCCACTTAAAGCTGCCGCTTTCCAGACGTTTGTAGAGAAGCAGAAATCCGTTATCTTCCCAAAGCAACCCTTTAATTCGATCACACCGACGGCCGCAAAACAGGAACAATGTGCTTGTAAAAGGGTCAAGCTTAAACTGTTGCTGTACAATCGCTGCCAGCCCGTCTATTCCACGCCGAAGGTCCGTGTATCCGCAGGCAATGAACACACGATCGGCTTTAAACTCGTTCAGCATGATTTCAATGCCCGCAGCAGGGCCGTCAGAGTTTGCTCGTCGGCGCCTGACTCAATGCTCACAGCAATTCCGCCTGCAGATATTGTTGCGATGCAATGGCTCTTTTCTTCTTCATACGAGGACATTTTAACCTCGAAAAACTCGGGCGATGCCTTTGCTGCCATGTCATAAAGCTTGCGCTGCCGGGTATAGTAGGTCGACTTAGCTACTTCGTGTTCAGCGCACCACTTCGCCACCGACTGTCCGCTGTTGCGGCAGTCGGCAACCTGCTCAGCCCATAGGCTCAGTCTGTTCTGCCGGTTGATTGTCTGCAAACCGTTCTTGCTCACTGCGAATCACTCCAATGTAGTACTTCGCAGTTTGTTGCAGTCTTTCGTACTGCATAAAACTGCGAGAGAGTATCCTGCATTTCCAAGTACTCTCTCGCTATTATCTCATTTTTTCAGGTGTGGTTAAAGACGCCGATAGAGGAGACGCTTACGATCTTTAAAACAAAATCGGCATACGCCGTGGGTATACTTTCCGCTCTTTTTCGCTCAAAGCAAAAG
>CAVITM010000192.1:0-376 GCA_963645455.1 Moraxellaceae bacterium
GGCCTTTTGTGACCGGGTGCTCCTGGCGATATGCGGCATGAAAATATCCGGCATCCTGTGGAATTTCACCATGCCAGCCAGAGATCATGTAGTATAACGTCTCTTCCTTCTTTCCGCGGTTTTCCATCGTGATGCGGCAGTGCTTACGAAATGGCATCTCCCAGTAGCTATTAAAGCCGCGTCCCGGTGCCGTAAGAATCTTTGCAGAATTTAAGACTACATAATTTCCATCTCTATCCTTGAAATTCTCATCGTATGCACAGCCAAAAAAGGCGGAAATCGGTACCTCAACAGACGGAAAATTTTCATTTTCCCAGTAAATGCGCATCACAAAGCTATGTCCGACGTAGCCGGTAAACCAAATGTGCGTGATCAT
>CAVITM010000192.1:386-3917 GCA_963645455.1 Moraxellaceae bacterium
CACAGAGTGACCGTCTCTCCCGGCGCAATCTGGATACATGGGCGTAATTTCTCACAGTCTTTTCCCTTTGTGCCGCCGCTCTTCTGACCCGTTGGATTCTCAGCAGAAAATCCAAAGCTTTGTCTGTTTTCCATTCTGTACAATTCCATGCCTGTTACCTGCCTTTCGCTTTCTTTTTGATATATCAAACCATTCAGTGTTTCCCTTTTATACGATAATCTTGAGGGGTTATCCCATTATTGATACGAAAAATTTTTATAAAATACGTTGTATTCTCATAGCCACAATTCTCAGCGACCTCTTGAACAACCCCGCCCGACGTGTCGGACGAGGATTCCATTGCAGCCGTCAGGATTTCTCACATCGGGCTGGCTTTGGAATCGCGATTTCGTCCAGCGTTACGCTTTTTCTGACTCCTCAGACATCTTTCGGTGCTTTGTAAGTCAGGAACGTAGTTGCTCCATTGCCGTCCATCCACTCCCACATTGTATCATACAATTGACACACATCCAGAAAGTGGTAACAAAAGAGCAAGGTTTCTAGTTACAAATCTATATTGTTATCGGGTTACTCTGATTATTAATTTCCAAATTACTTAATACTACGAATTCCTATACCTGTTCGCAGCTTTTGTAATTCGTAAGCTTTGGCATATACCGTACTTTCATTTCAGCGGCTAAGGTTCTTAAACTTGGGCGTTTTCTCTCTTCTAAGACTTCATATGGAATCCTTCGGTAAAAGAAATGCTTTTGAATGCCTGAAAACGCTTTGGTAATTCTCGCCCAGATCGTCTTGTACGTTTCCTGTGAAAATTCTGGCACAATCCCTTCTTTTGTTTTCAAAAGATTTAACATCCGTAAATCTGGTACCAGCTTATCATACAACCCCATTCCTACCAAGCCAATCGTATAGGCTGCAGCCTGGTGGATGGACATTCCATATCTTTTCATGAACAAAAACTTACCCATTTGACTGGTATAAGCCGGATCGATCTTACAAAAGGCGATCTCTCGTCTCAAGCTCTGATTTTCAATACTTGACGCAATCCTCTGATACGCAAACAGGGTCATATGGTGATTTCCTTTTCGGCTTCCGTATTTTCTGGATGCCAGTTTGATTGTTAAATCAATGTCTTCCACAATGAGACGTTTGTCTTTTTCTGCACACCAGTTAAATACTTCCTTAACGGCTGCTCCCAAAATATTTGTGATCTGACCGGTCGATTTTTTCATGAGGTCGAATCGAATCAGCTTCTGATCAAGCAGCTTCCCCGTTTCATCAATCTCTGCTAATGCAAAATGATCATAGTTAATGTCCATGGAAATCGCACCATTTCCATAATAGCTGTTTTCATATGCCTGCAGCTTCATGGTAACAGATACAATCAGATACTGCCGATTCTTTTTGTCACGTTTTATCGTAAAGTTGTAGCAAAGAGACTGTCGCTTTTCTGGCTTACAGGTAAAGTTTTCTTGAAAAACTTCATTGTATCTTGGAAGCTTGAAATCATGGAATACGGTAGTGGTACCATCTATGCAGGTAACCGACAAATCTTTCCCATCATATTTACACAGAAAGTTTCCATACTTTGATGTATGTCTGCCCGGAAGTGCCATACTCTGGTGACGTTTTTCAAAAAACTCCTGTTTCCATTCATTTGATGCCTTTTGCGAAGTTTTTTTATCCTCAACGGATTTTACAGCGCCCACGGTATCCTTCTCGGAATACAGTTTCTTCCCACCAAACACAATACGCTCCGGTGGAAGACTTTTTAAATTTTCAAGCTTCTTTTCCTTACGCTTTCTCGCTTCTGTCACCAGCGCCAGATGTGTTTTTAACTTACGAATATCGGCTTCCACATTGCGCTCGTACTCATCCAGTTTTACAATCGTTTTGTTGAACAGAACAATCATAAGACCTTTGACCTTCAGCTGGCATCTTGGATAAGGTGTGATCCATTTTCCATCCTTTTGGTAGATCCGAATTGAGTTCTTAATGGCCTTTTTCTTATCCAGTTCTTCCTGAATGGTCTGAATCTTTTCATCTCGGGTCTTTAGGTCTGCGGTGATTGTGGTACTGTAATACTTCTTTAGCTCCTTCTGTGAAGAAATCGAGCCAGAAGCTGCCGAATAGATCGCTGCATTGTAGTAATCATTCGTTTTGTATTTTTCTTTCAAAAATATCGGATATGCATGATCAAGCAATGGTCCTGTCGTAAGATATTTCTGATCATACAGGGCATTATACAAATCTATTTTTGCATCATTAAATACACGCATCGTTTGCAAAAACGATGTCGCATTTTCGATGGCGTTTTCATCCAAATAGTAGCGTTTATCCGAATTGATCGTTCTTGATAGTTCCATGCAAATTACCTCGGTTGAAAATAGGTTAACTGTTGCAATATTTCTTTAAATATGTTATTATTATAGCACATCTAAAGAAATATTTCAAGTGTCGATTGTAAAAAAAGAATGGAGGCTTTTATGGACGATTTTAACAGAAAACGACATGCCGTTTACAAACTTACCTATCATGCTGTATTTGTTATTAAGTATCGCAGAAAAGTAATGTCAGAACCGATTATTGAACATATAAGACAGTATGCTGCCCATCTGATTGAGCAGTGTTATCAGGGCAAACTTCTCGAACTGAATGGAGAACCCGATCATATCCACATCCTCTTTGAACTTCCTGCAACAGCAGCTCCATCGGTTGTCGTATGTAGTCTTAAGACGCAGCTTTCAAAAGAAATCCGGGCAAAATTCCGGGATGAAATCAAGGATAAGTTATGGAAAGATAGTTTCTGGTCAGATAGTTACTTTATTACGACTACAGGAGGTGCAAACATTGAAACACTAGAAAAATATATCCAAGATCAGGGTATTGAAAAAACAAAGCGGAAATATACAAAAAGGCAAACAGAAAAGTGTGCGAAACGAACTCGCACTCGATATTGATTGACTTATTTTTTGTCATGCCGCATTCATCCCCGCCCGACTACGTCGGACGAGGTTTTCTGCGGAAAAAAGGATAAAATTTTTAGGCGAAAACCTAGTGGGCTTGCCCCTAGGATGAAGCTTACTATGCAATTAATTTTACTTGCATTACAAACAAAATTGATGTATCATGTAGATGTACCAAAATGGGTACTCGACTTAGTATCCATCTGAGAGAATCAAAGCAACACCTGATATCGTTCAGAGAACGCGAACGCAAATGTGGTCGTTGGACTGCTTGTTCGTGAGTTCTGCTGCTCCGGAACAGATGTATCTGCCAAAGTCCTTGAGATGTACGCAGGTACTAGAACTCCGCCAATGGAACCCTAGGGGCTTGCCCCTAGGTTAAGTCAGTGCAGCAAATTGATGGAACCGATGGCAGCAAAAAACTGGATGATGTCTGGGAAGTCTGGGAGGATAATTGTGAATTCCATTTACAGCTAGCATCTTATTCCAAGAATCGGCTTCTGCTTCGATATCTGCAGGAGACAATGGATCGCCAGAAGCGAATTTATGCGCAGCAGGTGTGGGA
>CAVITM010000193.1:0-3915 GCA_963645455.1 Moraxellaceae bacterium
AGCTTATACACTCCGCACCTCTTCGATTTCCGCTTTCATCGCTTTTAACATGTCATCTGACGAATATCTCTGCGCTGTCATTTCAGCTTCTCTTTCAGCTTCCTGAAGTTTACAATACAGCTCACTTTCAAACTAACAACGGATTGTGTCAAGTATTTTGTGTAAACATCGTTGATTTCCTGTCCTGTGTTAATCAGACTACATCTCGTTCCTTGGTCGCTTTAAAGTTGTCTTCAAACAGCTGCAGTATTTCAGCGGAGGCCTGGCAGAAGCCACGTTGCATCCGATCAGCGTAGGAACGGTTCAGATCGCTGTAATAGCAGCATACGAAACGTTCAAGCGACTCTTCGTTGGGGAACTGCTCCTTGACCTTAGACTTGTGTTTCAGGCCCTTATTGCTTCGCTCAATGATATTTGTGGTATAAACGCTTTTCCGGATCACTTCGGGAAACTTGTAGAACTGATACAAGCTTTCCTCAGCGTGCTTGAAGATTCCAGCTAGTTTCGCATATCGCTTTTCGTATTTCGCCAAGAACTCGGATAATGCTTTCTTTGCTTCATCTTCGGAATTTGAGCGATATACGTTCTTCAGATCATTGAGGACATCCTTGCGGTCCTTATTGCGGATATATCTGGCAACCGTACGAGAAAGATGGACCCAGCACTGTTGATGCTCAGCATCTGGAAACTGCCGCTTGACAGCATCCCGCATCCCGGCTAATCCGTCGGAGGCAAACAGGAGCACCTGTTTTACACCGCGCTTCTTGAGGGATTCCATCATCTCTTCATAATTCGCAGCAGCCTCCGTTGGATAAAGTGCATAGTCCAAAACCTCTCTGGTGCCATCCGGCGTAATGCCGAGAAGCACGTGAAGCGGTTCTTTGGCAACACTATCACGACGGACACTAAGATATGTGGCGTCCATAAAGATAACAGCATATCGTTCGGACAGCTGCCGCTTGTGGAAGGTTTCTACCTGATCAGCCACGGCCTTAGAAATATTGGACATTGTGGCGGGTGAATAATGATGACCATAAATTTTCTCGATCAGATCAGAAATCTCTCGTGTAGTGATTCCTTTCTTGTAAAGCGTGATGATGGTTGTCTCCAGTTCATCGGTTCTCCGAGCATAGTTAGGAATTAGCTGCTGTTCAAACTGACCGTTCCTGTCGCGAGGCACCTTGATGTGAAGTTTTCCGTAGGAAGTGTCAAGATCCCTCTCATAGAAGCCATTGCGGCTGTTCCCGGTGTTGTAGCCGAGAGTGCTGCTCTTCTCATAGCCTAAGAATTCCGTCAGCTCGATTTTTAGGAGAGCATTCATGGCATCTTCGAGGTGAGAACGAAAAACTTCATCGATAGATTCATTTTTTAATAGCGCAGACATCAGCTCTGTGTTAAGATCAGACATATGGGAACCCCTTTCTCTGTGTGTTTTGATGGTACTTAACACTTTACAGGAAATCGGTTCCTTTTTCTATATCTGAGGAACTCTGTTTACACAATTTATTTTACACTATCGTCTGAAAACCCTTGCCTGGAAGCATAAATGTAAGCTGTCAAAGATTTACGACAAATATCGCATTGGTGCTAAGAGATGGGGAATCTCATACCAAACAAAAGCAGGGAGAAAGATTCGCAAACTTACAAAATTCAACGAAATTGATGGAAAGAAATGCGAGGATGTCATGCCTACAATCGTAACAATGATAACCAAAGGCAGAACTACAATCGACAGCCGTCTGAAAGCGTGCTGCTGTGAACTCTGCGGATACGAGGGAAAGGACAGAAAATATGAAGTACACCATGTGAACAAGGTTAAGAGCCTGAAAGGGAAAGAACCTTGGGAAGTGGTGATGATAGCAAAACGGAGAAAAACAATGGTGGTTTGTCATGAATGCCACCAGAAAATTCATCATGGATTTTGAATTTAAAATGTAACTGAGCAATATAACGGCGAGCCGGGTGCATTGAGAGGTGCATGCCCGGTTCTGTGAGGGGACTGCGTAAACCTGCTACAGAGATGTAGTAAGGCGACGCTTTCCTACTCTACCCGATCCAATATACGTCCATCAACACCAGCTACTGGCAGTCGCATTTCTACACATTCGGCAGAATTAAGTAAACAAGTGAATGGGATTCAAAAGGTCGTCTGAGCAATCAGGCGGCCTTTTCTGTTGCTCATTTGTCGGTGATGCAGGTATGTGGACGCTGTGGATCGGGAATCAAAAAGGAAGGAAAAACTATGTACGAGAAATTGGATAAGCTTCGCGAGGAGGTACGGCGCAGTGAGCGCCGCCTTGCGGATGCACAGAACAAGTTGAAGGTAGCACAGGAAAAATTACGGGAAGGTGAGGCCAGTCAGATCCTCTCGGATGTCGGTGCGCTCAAGCTGACACCGGAGCAGCTGGCACAGGTGCTGAGCCTGGTGAAGTCCGGACAGCTGGGAACGGAGATTGGATTGAAAACGGACTCTGCTGATTCGGATTTGGACGATGGCCAGAGTTCAGAAGATCAGGCAACAGACGGCGACCGGGATACTGCGGACCATGGAAATGTAGGCGGTTCCAACTGGAGCGAAACTACCTACGGTGATGCAGATTCCTTTGATGAGGATGATGCCTATGAGAGTAGATCAGATAGAAGCAATCTTGATTAGTCGGAACATCGGAATGCTTCATTCGTCGCTGCTTCGCAGATCGAGGTGGAGATGAATGAGGCAGAAGCGCAGGGAACAAAAGAAAAACGAGGAAAACAAGGAGGACACAAGGAATGCGTCATATGAGAACAACAGGATTTGCTGCCGCCATGCTGCTCTGCAGCGTCCTGACAGTTACCACGCCGATCACGGCATTTGCCCATACGGGCCCGGAGGCGGACTGCATCTGTGAAGAGAAATGCACTGAGGATACCGCGAATGATCAGTGTCCGGTATGCAAGACGGATTACACACAGTGCCAGGGAATCGCGTCGGAGGAGACGGAAACGGAAGATGCTGAGGAGGGTGCAGATACAGAAGAGACGGAGGAAGCCGTGGGACCGCTCACACCGGACGGCAACATGAATCTGGTGGATGACTACGGCAGCTCCACGGGAGCGGGCAAGCAGTTCATCACCATCACCACGAAGAACGGCAATTATTTCTACCTGATTATCGACCGGGACGACAGCGGCAATGAGACGGTGCACTTTCTAAATCTGGTGGATGAGTCGGATCTTTTAAGCCTCATGGATGAAGACGAGCAGAAGGCCTACGCAGAGAGCCTGGCAGATAATGACGAAGAGGAAGAAGAGGCCGTCGAAGAAGAGCCTGTCACCGAGGAGCCGGAAGAGGAAACGGAGACTAAGAAGAAAGGTCCTAACGCTGGACTGCTGATCCTGCTTTTGGCATGTGTGGGCGGCGGAATCGGCTTCTATTTCTACAAGCAGACCAAGGGCAAGGAACCGGTCAAGACCGCACAGGATCCGGATATCGATTATTCCGAGAACGATGAGGAAGAGGATTATCTGGAGACATTGAGCGAAGAGGAACTGTTGGATGAAGCAGACACGAAAGACGAAGAGAACACAGACTCTGAGAAGTGATCCGCAAATCATCTGAGACTGCAGAATAGTTTCTTTTTTATGCAACGAATGAAATCAAAGGAATCGGAGAAAGTACATGGCAAGAAAATCAAGATACCAGGGCTACATGAACGGCCTGAAGGAATTTGAAAACAAGAAGGAACAGAACCAGAAAATGCAGAACCAGCGAACAGCGCAAGAAACACATTCCTCGCCGCAGTCCATCCTGGCGAAGCTGAAGGCATTAAAGGGACAGGCTGCAGTGGTAACTGTTCCGATCGGAGGCGCGAATGAGTGAGAAATACGGACTTGACCAGGTGGCCATCCGCATGGTGAAGATGCCGCCGCTTCTTA
>CAVITM010000194.1:0-3914 GCA_963645455.1 Moraxellaceae bacterium
GCCGGCTGCCTATGGAGAGGGCGTACAGGAGCTGGTGATCACGCTGAAGGATCGAAATTATCCGGTGATCCTTTCCTTGCACTACAGCGTCTTTACAGCCTTTGATGTGATCACCCGGTCCGCAAAGCTTGAAAATAAGGGTAAGGACCCGGTGATCATCCAGCGTCTTATGAGTACCCAGCTGGATTTTGAGACCAATGATTGGGTGTTCACCACTTTTACCGGCAGCTGGGCCAGAGAGATGAACCGAAAGGATCAGCCCACCGTGACAGGTGTGTATGTCAACGCGTCCTATACCGGCACTTCATCCAGCCATGCCAATCCTTTTGTGATGCTGTCAAAAACGGATACCAGCGAAGATCACGGAGATTGCTTCGGACTGAACCTCATCTACAGCGGCAATCATTATGAGGCCTGCGAGGTCAGCTCTTTTGGAAAGCTGCGCTTCGTCTCCGGCATCAATCCGGCGTCTTTTTCCTGGACGCTGGGGGAAAATGAGATTTTCGAGTCACCGGAGGCTGTGATGACTTATTCACCGGATGGCTTTAATGGCATGAGCACCCAGATGCATGCCTTTGTACGGGAGTGCATTGTCCGGGGCAGCTGGAAGCATAAGGAGCGGCCGGTGCTGATCAACAGCTGGGAGGCAGCCTATTTTGATATCAGTGAGCATCAGCTGCTTCGCCTGGCAAAGGCGGCAAAGCAGGTGGGTGTGGAGCTGTTCGTCGTAGACGACGGATGGTTTGGCCATAGAGAGAGCGACAACTCCTCCTTAGGGGACTGGCAGGTCAATACAAAGAAGCTTCCCCATGGGCTGGACGGATTATGTGAGCGGATCAAAGCTTTAGGCTTGGACTTTGGACTTTGGGTAGAGCCGGAGATGATCAGCGTGGACAGCGATCTGTACCGTGCCCATCCGGACTGGGCCATTGATATGCCTGGCGCGGAGCATACGGAGGGCCGCAACCAGCGGATCCTGGATCTGACCAATCCTAAAGTAGTGAATTATCTGATCCAGACATTCTCAGAGCTTTTTGCCAGCGCAGATATTTCCTATGTAAAATGGGATATGAACCGCTGCTTTACAGATTATTATTCAAAATATCTGCCCACCGACCGTCAGGGTGAGGTGGCGCACCGCTATATATTAGGCTTGTATCACCTGATGGATGCACTGACGAAAAAATTCCCGGATATTTTATTCGAGGGCTGCGCAGCAGGTGGCAACCGGTTTGATCTGGGTATTTTATGCTTCTTCCCCCAGATCTGGGCCAGCGATAATACGGATGCCTGGTGCAGAGTAAAGAGTATGACCGGCTATAGCTACGGCTATCCCATGTCTGTAGTCACTGCACATGTATCGGCCTGCCCGAATCATCAGACTATGCGGCGGACACCCTTAGATACCCGGTTTCATGTGGCAGCCTTTGGAGTGCTGGGATATGAGTGCAATCTGTGTGATCTGAAAAAGCAGGAGCTGGAGGAGATCCGTGCACAGATTCTTCTCTACAAAAACTATCGCAGCCTGTTGCAATTTGGTACGTTTTTACGGGGCAGAAGTGATAATATATATGAATGGATCTGCCTATCAAAGGATCGCAAGCAGGCCATCGGCATGCTGATGCAGGGTCTGGTGCAGCCAAATACCCAGTTTGAGCAGTTTACGCCGAGAGGACTGGATGCAAGGACGATTTATGAATTTTCCAATCATCCCAGACGTCACGACATCCGTCTGTTTGGGGATCTGATCAATACCGCATCGCCTGTGCATGTGAAGGCAGATTCCCTGCTGCAGGATATCATCGCCAAATTTATCACGATGCCCGGTGAGACAGAACAGTATCAGGCCAGCGGATCGGTGCTGATGGCCGGTGTCAAGCTCTCCCAGGCCTTTGGCGGTACCGGCTATGATGAGCGCACGAGGCTGTTTTCGGACTTTGCCTCGCGGCTGTATTTTATGAACGCGAAGGAGCAATTGGATGAAGAAGATAAATCGGGAACCCAGGGAACGATCCAAGGATGAGATCCCTTTTCGGGACATGACACCGGAACAAAAGCGCAGCTATTTGTGGGACTACTGGAGATGGCCGGCACTGGCGGTGGTGGCCATCGTGATTTTAGTAGTTTCAATTGTGCGGACGATGGTGACTTCTAAGGATTCCTTGCTGAATGTGACAATAGTGGATTGCATCGAGGATCCAGGAATCGAGAGCTTCGTGATGGATTATGCGGATGCACAGGAGATCCCTGAGGATCAGGTCAGTGTGATAACCAGTACCCTTGGCAGCTCGGAGACCGGCGGTGGAGCCTCCTCCCAGGCCGGTATGGCCTTCTATGTAAAATTACAGGCTGGCTCTGAGGATATCGTTGTCATGCCGGAGGATGAGTTTGTAGAATTCGCGGAGAGCGGCTATTTTATGGATCTGACGGACATTGTGCCGGAGGAGTGGCAGGATCGGCTGCTTGTGGTAGAGCAGCTCTATGACGAATACGAGGATGAGCAGCCGGAGCCTATGGCCTGTGCGATACATCTCAGTGATCTGGGCATTTTTACGGACAGTGATTATACGGAAGATGCGGTGGTGGCCATCTCCATTAACCCGGCAAATCCGGATACGGCAAAAGACTTTTTAAATGATTTGTTGCGAAATGCAAAGGAATAGATTATAATACCCATTGTTTTTAGTGGTTGAAAACCCCTCGGTTGATACGATGGATCTGTAAAAATAAGTTGCTGGACGATTGCGAAATAGCTTCGCAATTTTATATAAGCACAAAGAAAAGAGGAAAAAGACATGAGTAAGAAGCCTGTAGTTTTGATGGTACTGGATGGTTATGGACTCAATGACAATCCGGTAGGCAATGCGATCGCGATGGCAAAAACACCCGTGATGGATCAGCTGATGAAGGAATGTCCCTATGTAAAGGGCAATGCCTCCGGTCTGGCGGTAGGTCTTCCCGATGGTCAGATGGGCAATTCCGAGGTGGGACATATGAATATCGGTGCCGGCCGGATCATTTATCAGGATCTGACACGGATCACCAAGGCCATCGAGGACGGAGACTTCTTCGAAAATAAAGTGCTGCTGCAGGCCATTGAAAACTGCAAGAAAAATCATTCTGATCTGCATCTGTGGGGACTGTTATCCGACGGTGGTGTGCATAGCCACAATACCCATCTGTACGGACTGCTGGAGATGTGCAAGAAAAACGGTCTGGAGGATGTCTATGTGCATGCATTCTTAGACGGCAGAGATACGCCTCCGGCATCCGGCAAGGATTATGTGGCTGCCCTGGAGGAAAAAATGAAAGAGATCGGCGTCGGCAAGATCGCTTCTTTATCCGGACGCTATTATGCTATGGATCGTGATAACAACTGGGATCGTGTGGAAAAGGCATATTTGTCACTGACCACCGGTGAGGGCGTACAGGCAGAGAATGCGGTTCAGGCCATGGCTGATTCTTATGCCAATGATGTGACCGACGAATTTGTGCTGCCCACCGTGATCGTAAAAGACGGCAAGCCCTTATCCCTGGTAAAGGACAATGATTCCGTGATCTTCTTTAACTTCCGTCCGGATCGTGCAAGAGAGATTACAAGAGCCTTCTGTGATGATCAGTTTACAGGCTTCAAGCGTCCGTTTTTACATCTGACTTATGTTTGCTTCAAGGATTATGATGAGACGATTCCCAACAAGCTTATTGCTTTTGAAAAAGAATCTGTAAAAAATACTTTGGGCGAGTATCTGGCAGCCTGCGGCAAAAAGCAGCTTCGTCTGGCAGAGACCGAAAAATATGCCCATGTGACCTTCTTTTTTAACGGTGGTGTTGAGGAGCCCAATATTGATGAGGCGCGGATTCTGGTTAATTCCCCCAAGGATGTGGCTACCTATGATCTGAAGCCTGAGATGAGC
>CAVITM010000195.1:0-3903 GCA_963645455.1 Moraxellaceae bacterium
GTGTAACTGTTCACTCGTACCTCGTTCCAGTTACATTTTTACAAAATTTTCTGCATAATGACATGCCACAAAATGCCCCGGTTTGATCTGTCTAAGCTCCGGCTCCGTGCAGCTGCATTTTTCTGTAGCGAAGGGACATCTGGCTGCAAAACGGCAGCAGGGTTTGGGATCAATGGGGGATGTAAGTTCTCCCTTTAAGATCATCCGCTCCTTCTTCACATGAACATTCGGAATCGGAATCGCCGATAAAAGTGCCTGGGAATAAGGATGGATGGTGTTTTTGAAAATCTCGCAGGCCGGGCACCGCTCGATCAGCTGTCCCAGATACATAACCGCAATATCATCGGAAATATGCTTTACCACCGACATATCATGGGTGATAAACATATAGGTCAGGCCACGCTCCTCCTGCAGATCCTGAAGCAGATTCAGAATCTGTGCCTGAATGGACACATCCAGGGCGGACACAGGCTCATCACAGACGATAAACTCCGGATTCAGAGACAGGGCGCGGGCGATGCCGATACGCTGGCGACGCCCGCCGTCAAGCTCATGGGGGTAAGAATTTTCCAGTCTCTTTGCGAGACCGACTAACTCCATCATCTCTCTGGCTCTGTCAGTAATCTCTGTCTTTGACATTTCCTTGTGATTCACCCTGACAGGCTCTTCAATCAGCTGCAGCACACTCATACGGGGATCCAGGGATGCATAAGGGTCCTGGAAGATCATCTGAATGCTGGTGCGGTAGTTCTTCTTGAATTCTTTCATGGGCATACTGGCGATGTCCACACCATTGTAGCGTATTTCTCCGGATGTGGCTGTATGAAGTCTCATCAGCGTCTTGCCCAGTGTGGACTTTCCGCAGCCTGACTCACCCACCACGCCGATGGTCTTGCCCTTTTCAATGTTCATATTGACATTATCTACTGCATGCAGCGTTCCTCTGGGAGTAGAAAAATATTTTTTCAGATTTCTGATTTCGATTAAATTACCCATTTATTTTTCCTCCTCCTCGACATACCGGCTGCACTTGACGCTATGCTCTTCACTGATCCACACCGTTTTCGGATCGTTTCGTTTACATTCCTCGCTGCAGAATTCACACCGGTCTGCAAAGCTGCAGTAATCAGGCAGATTGGACGGATCCGTAACCATACCGGGCACCACATGAAGCCGGTCCACATCCCTGTCCAGGGAAGGAATGGACTGATAGAGCGCCTTTGTGTAAGGATGCTTTGGATTGTCAAAAATATCCTCTACCGTGCCGTATTCTACGATTTCACCTGCATACATCACTGCGCAGTGATCACACATCTCAGCCACCACACCCAGATCATGGGTGATCAGGATCATAGATGTGCCATGCTCCTTCTGCAGAGATCTCATCATATCAAGAATCTGCGCCTGAATCGTAACATCCAGCGCTGTCGTGGGCTCATCTGCGATCAGCAGATCCGGTTCGCAGGCCAGAGCGATGGCGATGACGATCCGCTGCTTCATGCCGCCGGAAAACTGATGCGGATAATCCTTGTAGCGCTCCGGCACGATACCAACCATGGCCAGCATATCCTGTGCTCTCTTCAGCGCTTCCGCCTTGGAACAGTGATCGTGTAGCAGGATAACCTCTGCGATCTGATCACCTACGGTTTTTACCGGATTTAATGCGGTCATTGGATCCTGGAAAATCATGGAAATTCTTTTTCCTCTGATCTTGCGCATTTCCTTTTTATTTTTATCAAAAAGATTCTCGCCGTCCAGCTTGATGCTGCCCTGGATCACATGACCTACCTTGTCAGGTAAAAGCCCCATAATGCCAAGGGCTGTTGTAGTCTTGCCGGCGCCGGTCTCTCCAACGAGACCCAGAACCTCACCTTTTTTGATGGAAAAGCTGATGTTATTAACTGCCTCTACTACTTCCTCATCTGTCTCATAATGAATTACGAGATTTTCTACATCCAATATATTTTCGCCCATTTTCCTATCTCGCTTTCTACTTCATTTTCGGATCAAATGCGTCACGCAGACCATCACCCATCAGGTTAAAGGCAAAGCATGTAATCATAATCATAAGTGCCGGGAAGAACATCATATAGGGTGCTGATGTCATATAGGCCTTGCCATCATTTAAGATCAGTCCCCACTCAGGTGTGGGAGCTGAAAGTCCAACGCCGATATAGCTCATGGAGGACATCATCATGATGGATACAGCCAGAAAGCCTACAAAATAGATAATCATAATACCTGCAGCATTTGGAATCATATGCTTCAGTATCATCTGCAGCTGACCCACACCAATAGCCTCAGAAGATTCAATATACTCGCTGCCCCGCACACGCAGGATTGCGGCACGGTTGTTTCTGGCCATGGTAGGCATGGATGCAAACATAATGGCCGCTACCAGCTGTGGAATACCGTTTCCAAGTACTGCCACGATACACATAGCCATGAGGATCATGGGAATGGACTGGAAAATATCCATGACTCTCATGATCAGGGTATCTACAACTCCTCCGAAATAACCTGCGATAATACCCAGCAGACCGCCGGTAAAAAGAGCTGCCAGCGTACAGAACAGGGCAATCACAAGGGAATAACGTGTACCGTAAACCACGCGGCTGAAAATATCACGGCCAAATTGATCTGTGCCAAACAGATGCTGGGCACTGGGTGCCTGCATCATAGCCATATAATCCTGGGTCTTATAATCATAGGGTGCGATCAGCGGTGCAAATATTGCTATAAGGATCAGCAGCGCTGCGATCACCAGACCAACGATGGCTGTGGGATTACGCTTGTATCGCTTCCATGCCTCGTGTGCCGGTGTAGACTGCACCGGGCGTTTTCTTCTGGCGTTTTTCTTTTCTATTTTCTCCATGGCAGGAGTTCTCATTTTTGCCATTTTTCTATCCCTCCTACGCTGCCTTTGCATTCTTGATTTTCTTTGTCTTGCCGCCCAATATAATCGTAGTTTTTAGACGGGGATCGATCAAAACGAAGCTGATATCCACAATCAGATTGATAATGGTAAGAACAACTGCGATAATAATGGCTCCGCCAAGAACAGACGGATAATTCCGCTGCGTAATGGAATCCACGATATATTTTCCTACTCCGGGCACACCGAATACGGTCTCCAAAACCATACCTCCGCCAATGGAATTGGCCAGATTCGTTCCAATGGACTGAGCCACGGGAATCATAGCATTTCTCAGTGCATGGTGATAGGTGATATTGCCTTCCGTCTGACCCTTTGCACGGGCGGTTCTGATATAATCCTCACCAAGAACCTCCAGCATGGAGGACCGGGTCAGACGTGTATAATTGGCTACGGATGAAAGTGCAATACACATCATCGGCATGATGTATCCCTGCCAGGTATCAATACCATTGGCCGGAAGCAAATGCAGGTTCACCGCAAATACCATAATGAGTACAAGTGCTACAACAAATTCCGGAACCGATTGGAAAAACATGGATATTACAAGTACCAGTGAGTCTACCCACGTATATTTCCGCAAAGCCGAGATAATACCCAGGAGTATTCCGATCGCAGCTCCGATCAGCACTGCTCCAAACGTAATCTTCGCTGATGTAATAAGTCTTGGTGCAATTTCCTCTAGCACAGGCGCTCCTGTTCTGTAAGAATCCCCAAAATCAAGTTCTGTTACAATTCCCTTTATGTAATTGAAATACTGTACGTATACCGGGTCATTCAGTCCTAATTCTTCCCTTTTTTCCTGTACCTGTTCTTCCGTCGCACTATTTCCCAATATCTGTCTGGCCGGATCTCCGGGGGTGATTGTCTTCAGTATAAAGATAATCATGGATACACCCAGGAGTATGGGAATTAAAAATAGGATTCTTTTTATGATATATTTAAGCATCTGCCGTTCCCCTATTACC
>CAVITM010000196.1:0-3888 GCA_963645455.1 Moraxellaceae bacterium
GAGCGGTACTGTCTCACCTTCCACCGAAGGCGCAAGCCGTAAGTCCGGCTGAACTGTGATTTGACAGCATTTGTGTATATTTTGATGATATTTCATGGCATTTGATGATGTTCGGGATTTCGAATAAAAATGCAGCTATCGCTCAAAAAATCGCGCACCTAGTGATTATAGCGAGTATGTAGCATTTCTATAGCATTTCTATAGCATTTCTATAGCATCTATATGGCATCCCTATGGCATTGAAGTTTGAGTGAAGCTTGAGTGAAGTTTGAGTGAACTTTAAGTGAAATGATTGAAATCCGGACAATAAAAAAGCCCCGGTCTTCCAACCCGGAGCTTCTTCCCTTTGGAAAAGAGGAGTTAAACGATGCGCGAGCTATTGAGTCATGATCAGGATTCTTCAGGAGATTCTTATGGGTATTCGCTCAGCGCAGATCTATTATACCACAAAAGACGCAGCGTTTAAATTGCGATTTGAAACAAAATGTTTCGGTATGCAATTTATTATTGCGAATTCTGCGGATTTTCGGAAAGATTCGCAACAGTAAAAAATATTACGAACAGTAAACAGTAGTAAAAGCTACTGAATTGTAGTGAATTGTATAGACATTTCACTACGCATCATCGGAACGGAGGGAGTCGAACCCTCGTCACTGGTTTATAAGACCAGCGCACTAACCGTTGTGCTACGTTCCAGAAACAAAAAAGCCGCGCTCCCGGAATAAGAAAGCTGCGGCTGTTTGCGACTCGTCTTACTAAGTCAATGCACCCGCAGAATGCAGGCGTCTAACCCGTGCAGAATTTTGCGGACTCAAGCACACGGTATATCTACACTATATCAAGCATAACCATTTTACGCAAGGAGGTATTATGGCAAGCATCAGAAAGCTCCCGTCTGGGCGCTGGCAAATACGGAAGATGCAGCGCGGACAAATATACTCGCTCATTGTCGATACAAAACCCAGGGCGAAGGAGGCTGACAGGCTGATAGATGACCTGATCAACTCAAACCCCGACCCCCGGCACGATTCCTTCGAGACCTGTGCCGTGAGGTATATCGAGGATCGTTCATCTGTGCTTTCTCCTTCCACCGTAAAAAACTACAAATCAACGCTGCGGCTTTTGCCGTCCTGGTTCCTCCATAAGCCCGCCGGACTGATCACCGCCGAAGACGTCCAGATCTATGTCAACCAACTGCACGCCAGTCCGAAGACCGTGCGGAACTATCACGGTTTTATCAGCTCTGTGCTTCGCGTGTATCACCCGGCCCTCGTGCTGCATACAAAGCTCCCGCAGAAGGAAAAGAAAGACGTTTACATCCCTACGGATGAGGACGTACAGCGCATTATACGCCTCATAGACGAGCATTCGCCTGATATGTCTATCGCTGTCCGTCTGGCGTGTTTCGGCCTCCGCAGAGGCGAAATCTGCGCCCTCACAGTCGATGATTTGAGCGAAGATAACGTGCTGACCATCAGCAAGGATATGGTAATTAATGAAAATAAGGAGTGGGTTATCAAGCCGCCGAAGACGCCGGAATCAAACCGGAGGGTAACGCTGCCGGATTATCTGGCCGACATGATCCGGGCGAAGGGCTCCATATACAAGGGCCACCCCGGCGGACTGTCAAAGCAGATGGATCGACTCCAGAAGAAGGCCGGAATGGAGCATTTCTCCCTGCACAAGCTCCGTCACTACTTCGCCAGCAACGCGCACACGCTCGGAATCCCGGACGCGTACATACTGAAGCTCGGCGGATGGAAAACGGACAATGTCATGAAGAACGTATACAGGCACGCCCAGAAGGATAAAATGAAGGAGCAAGAAGACATCATTTTGAAGTCGTTGGAACACATCGCCCCGGACAAATAAATATAAACAGCCGTACCTTTAAAGACTGTATTTTTGTAGGATTTAGGCACAATTTTGGCACGCACTTTTTAAAAATGGCGTAAATACGTGCTTTCCGGGTATTTTTCCGATTAGTTCGAATCCTGTCACCCCGAGATACAGAAAGCCCCCGAGTTTACGTGCTCGAGGGCTTTCTCTTGCGTATTTATGCGGGTTTAGAAGTGCCCATTTGAATCAGACGTTTCGGAAATCGCACCATAAAATTCAGAAAGCGCGACTAAATTTTGGCATGAATTAGGCACGGAAGTTTCGCATCGTGCAGTTGTCCAAACTACTCCAACAAAACGGACGGAAAATAAACCAAAAGAAGTGCCGAAGCGCTTCTTTTTTTATTCCGCTCTGTATTCCAGTATATCAGCAACCCCACAGTTCAGCAGTCTGCACAGCGTATCAATCGTTTTTATACCGACTATTTCAGATTCTCGCAGTTTAGTTATGGCGCTCTCGCCTATCAGTTTGTCTTTTCTTAGTTGGTATGTGCTGAAGCCCTTTTTCTTCAGGGCTTCGAGCACGTTTATTTTATATGTGATCATTAGTCTTCCTCGCCGTATAAATCCTTGTCCCGATTGTATTCCTCAGTAATATCCGTTATGTCGAGGTTAAAATCCTCATCTGTATCCTGGTCGAAAAAATTGCTTTTTGCATCGCTGTTTGCAAAGTCAATGCAGTCTTCAACGCTGTTCACGACATAGATTTCGTCGTCATATTTGCTGCAGCCTAAAACATCTGCCGCAAAAAAATCATAACTCAGATCTTCGCCCCAAAAAAAGTTTTTGTTTAATACACTGATTATAATCTCAACTGCTCTTTTTCCATCTGTAAGTTTCATTTTTGCTTTCCTTTCGTTTAGTACCTCTTTGCTATGTCTATAATATACACTATTTAGTGTGTATAGTCAAGTATTTTCTACACTTTTTTGCGTGTATATTAAAGTCAAAAACAGCCCCGGCTTTCGCCGAGGCTTCTATCATTTCCGTCTTTCCTGCTTTATTTCTGCAGATATGCCGAGCTGCAGTATCCGATTAAACTTCCGCTCTTTACCAGATACCACTTGACGCCGTTGCTCGTGTTGTAATACCCATAGCACTGCACCTTCGTACCTTTTGCCAGCGTTCCGATGATCGCCGCGCCTGTTCCAGCATTCGCCCGGACATTGAGGTTTGCTGTGGTCGCGTAGCTTCCTGCTATACCCTTATCAAATCCCCTTGCGCTTGCTAGTGCCGCGCTGGTGGCTGCTGCCGTCTTTGTGGTTGTCGCCGTGCTCTGTGTCTGGCTCTCCGTACTATATGCCGGTCTGCCGTATCCTGCGATGCTGCTGTTCCCGATCTGGTATGACTTCTGGCAGACTCCTCCGCCGTTTGCGATGACCGCAGAGCCTCCGGAGGTGTTGCCTTCAATCGTGTAGACAGTTCCGCCAGATGCCTTGATTACAAGACCGACATGATGGATGCGTGCGGAATTTTTGAAATAGATCACATCTCCCGCCTGTGGATTGCTTGTATACCACCGCTTTGCCGTCTTGAAGTACCCGGCAGCTGTCGGCGTGTAGTACGTCCAGCCCTTGCCGGAGCAGCAGAGTAGTTCTTTCGCCTTCGCCTCGCCGAACGTCTTTTTGAAGCACCAATTCACGAAGCACTGGCACCACGGCTGCCCCTGCATGCTGCTTGCCATGTCTTTCCAATACTTTGTATAGTTCCCGCTCCCGGCGTTCTCCGTCTTACTGTCGAGATTCGCCGCGCTCTTCTTCTCCAGATAGCCGACTTCGGCCTTAGCGATTGCAATTACTTTTTCCGCTTCCATTCCGCTGCCTCCTTTTCTCTTTTCTCTCGTTCCTGGCGTCTCCGCTCCATGCGATACGCCGCCTCATCCATCAACAGCACCAGTGCAAAACAACCCGCGCAAAACAGCCAGAGCGCTTCCAGAATCTCCAGAAGCAACATAAGTCCGTCCATGATCGCCTCCTAACTTGCCTATAAC
>CAVITM010000197.1:0-3864 GCA_963645455.1 Moraxellaceae bacterium
GGATGGACTGATACTGAGTTACCACACTGCTTACCGCCGCATACTGGGTGGATACCGGGGATATATCAAACACATAACCCAATGCCGGTGATACCTCCGTTACCGCATCACTTGCTGCTCTTAACTGGTTGTTTGTCTCTGTGGTCATAGGACTAACGGCATACCAGTTTAATCTGTCACCATAGATACCTAAAGGCTGTGAATACGCTGCGTCCTCTCTCGCCTGAATAACGGTACCTGCATCATCCTGTTCTACAATGTCATAGTCAACGCCTTCGATTCCATACTGGAGCAGGTTGGTTAACTGGGCATCTTTATATACAAGATTCAAAAACTGCATGGCCTTTTCCGGTTTCTCACTGGTAGATGCAATGCTCCATAAAGTAGCCTGGAACGCACCTGAATATGCATAAGGTGTTCTGGTTCTTAAGCATACCATATCATACCCTGTCTGAACGTTATAGGAAGCTGCTGTCTCACCAGTCAGATCTGATAAGAACATACCCATATAATTGCCCGCTTTTATCTGGTTGCCTGAATCTTCCGTGCTTGTGGATGCATCTGGCGGGAAATAGCCTGCCTGAGCCCAGCGGTACATTGTCTCAGCGTAATCTGCAAATTCGTCTGTCTCATAAAGATCCACGATGGTTTCCTTGTCACTATCCAGCATCAGCGCACCACCGGCTGTGGACTGACCTAATGAATCATACTTATAAAATGCACCAAAAGGTAAAGGTTCTGTGTAACCACCGGCTAAAAGATAGAAGTTATCTCCTTCTCCTTCCTTCACGGTTGCAAAAATATCTTCGATCTCATCCATGGTATAGATCTTTTCTGTATCAGCTTCAATGCCATACTTGTCCAAAATATCCTTTCGGCAAATATATCCCATATAGGAACCATTCACGTATGAAATCGGCACGGCATACTGTTTTCCCTGATACATTCCGCCTGTAATCTGCATGTCACCACAGGTAGATTCAATATCCTGTCCATATTGATCCAGCAGATCATCCAGCTCCACCAGACATCCATTCTCCACTAAAGATCCAACACCGGAATAGAGGCTCAGGCAAATATCCAGCTTTTCACCGGAAGATACTGCAAGGCTTGTTTCGTTTGCCAAGTCAAAAGCTCCGCCCGGCTCCAGCTTTACCTGCACACCGATTTCCTTTACGGAATCTAATTCATTGATCGCATCCTCCACCGCATCAAGACCTTCCGGCGCATCACCGATGCTGGGCCACTGCATAACTACCTCATACACCTCTTCCTCTGATTCAGAGTCATTTAAAGTGCTGGCAGAATCATCTGTGGCGCTGCTGCCATTGTCACCGGAACCGCAGCCTGTGAATGTGCCTGCGACCATCATTGCTGCAAGTATTGTTGCTATTATTCTTTTCTTCATTTGGTTCCCTCCCATATGTTTTTTTGTTGTAATCATCGTAGCAATAAAAAAAGCGAACGACCATTCGTAAACACAACATGGACATTCGCTTTTTAAACTTTTTGCAACTATCCTCCAATCATTTTTCCAAGTTCATACAAGCTTTCCTTCGGGTATCTCTGCTGTGTCTTTCGATCAACTGCAATGAGCCCGAATGTCATGGAATAGCCTTTTTGCCATTCAAAATTGTCAAACAATGACCAATACATATATCCTTTGACAGGCAGGCCTTCATCGATGCACACTTTTATGGAATCTGTCGCTTTTTGAATAAAATCAATCCGGCAGCCATCATCATCTGTCGCAATGCCATTTTCAGTTACAATGAGATCTCCTTTAAAGCTTTCTGCGATCCTTTTTACCACGTGTCCCACCGCTTCCGGATATTCCTCATATCCCATCTGGGTCAGGCGGGCATTCTCCGGGACATGCACCTTTCCATCTGTACCATAAATTTTTCTTGTATAGCATTGAACACCGAGAAAATCGTCATCCTGAATATAAGGCAAATAATGCAGAAACTCTCTGTCCCATTCTTTTTCATTGAAAGCCTGGGCACCTTCCATACTCTGAACATCGTGGACGGTAAGTGTCACGCCAACGATCAGATCACTGCGAACGGACTTAATGGCATCCCTGGCTGCCTCATGTGCCTTCATTACAAGCAAATCTCCCGCGTCTGTACATGGCGATACAAAGGTCTGGGCGATCTCATCTTCTCTTAATCCAAATGCCTTTGATGACTCAATCTGGGACAGCTCAAATCGGCTCTTTTCAAGATTGATTCCTACCTGAACATTGTCTTTGGATGTTTCTGCAGTGCTGCTGCCCTTTCCAAGCTGTTTTAATATATCTGCAATCTGAAGCCTCATATTTGCCTCATTCATTGTGCAAACATATTTCATCAAGTCTCCCAGCTCTTCTGTTACCCTGCGGCAATATGCTGCAAACAGCTCCACTACCTGAGGATTTTCCCATCCACCCATAGAGATCAGCCACTTCGGGGACGTAAAATGAAACAGGGTAACGATAGGCTCTACCCCATAGCTTCTGCAGCATTCCAGCACCTTTTTGTAATGCAGCAGCTCCTTTTCATCCCACACATCCTTTTGCGGCTGTATTCTGGCCCACTCAATGGAAAAACGATATGCGTTAAGGCCTGCTTCCGCAAGCATTTTAATATCGTCCTCATAGCGATTGTAATGATCCACCGCATCCAGGGATGGCTCATCATACATGGAATGTTCCAGATTTTCTTCCACCCATGTATCACAATTACAATTATTGCCTTCCACCTGATGGGCTGCAGTTGCTGCTCCCAGCAAAAAATCATTTTTAAATTTTTTGATATCCAACTTATTTTTCCTCACTTTCATTTTCTTTATAGTTCGTTGGTGATATTCCAAAATGTTTTTTAAAAGTAGTTGAGAAATGGGGATAACTGGGGTATCCCACCTTCCACGCCACAGCCTGTGCTGTCAGATTGGAATCCTTGAGCAGTCTGGCTGCCAGCTCCATCTTTTCTGAGATAATAAACTGACTGATACTAATCCCTTTTTCTTTTTTAAAAATCCGGTTCAGATAGGTCGGATTCAGATAGCAGTGACTCGCCACTTCATTGACTGTTAATTCCTCTGAGCCAAGCTGCTGCATAATAAAATTTACGCTTTCTTCTACCGCTTCCTGGGGCGTCTTTCTATCGCCCTGGACATCAGAGGCCTGATCCTTTTGCTGCCGGATCCACTGCTCCCCATAAGACCGGATCTTTTCATCCTCATTGGATTTGCGTCTTCTGAGTACAACCTTATGAATCGACTCTGCGATCTCCTCGTATCTTGCCGGAATAAGTATATAATCCTGACATCCCAGCTTGACAGCCTCCTGTGCATACCGGAAAGAGGCATGACATGTGAGAAATATCACCTCGATATCCATATTCTCTTTCCTGATCCAACGCAGCAGATCGATACCGTTTTCTCCGGGCATCTCTATGTCACACAGAGCAATATCAAAGTTCTTGGAGCACAGCTTTTCCTTTGCCTGTTCTACATTAAAAGCAAGCACAACTTCATCGATCTCACACTGTTTCCAATCAAGCTCCTCTTTCATGACCTCTGCTGCAAGGACTTCATCATTTAACATCAATAATTTCATTTAGCATTCCTCCAGATCATAGGGAAACGAAATCGTAACCATAGTTCCTGCATTTAACTCTGAATCTACATGAATCGATGCTGTATCTCCATAGAAATACTTCAGACGCTTATAGGAATTGGCAAGCCCTACATGTGAGCCTGTCTCTTGTGCGAACTCACCGCTGTTAATGCAATCTACTTCCTCCTGTGGCATTCCATTTCCGTCATCACTGATTTGAAACGTAACCACTCGCTCCTCATAGGTCGCACACAGCATAATAT
>CAVITM010000198.1:0-3854 GCA_963645455.1 Moraxellaceae bacterium
TACAATAACCGTATGAACAAATAAAAATCATGGAGGTGTTGATATGGCTACAGTACCTACACAAGTCAGAATAGATGAAACTTTAAAAAAACAGTCGGCGGAGCTTTTTTCACAGCTTGGGATAGATATGTCCAGTGCAGTTAATATGTTTTTAAAACAGTGTGTTATGAGAGGCGGATTGCCCTTTGAAGTGGCAGTCCCTCGTTATAAGCAGGAGGTGCTCGAGGCGATGGAGGAAGCTAAGAGGTTGAGTCGAGATCCAAAGGCTAGGAGGTATTCGAGCTTTTCTGAGGCCTTGGAGGATTTGGACGAATGATATATGAACTCATTCTTACGGGTAAATTCAAGAAAAGTCTTAAGCGAGCCAAGAAAAGAGGATTAGACATTTCACTTTTAGAGGAAGTGGTAGATATGCTTCAAAATGATATCAAGTTAGAAGATAAATATCGTGACCATGAATTAAAGGGAAACTTCAAAGGTTTTCGAGAATGTCATATTCAACCAGATTGGCTGCTTATGTATCTAAAAGAAGAGGATGTACTGACGTTGACTCTTGTGGATACGGGATCTCATGCAGATCTACTGAATATGTAACGGGAATCAGAGTGATAACATCTGTTGATAACAATTTGATAACATTAGCACAAGCAGTCTATGTAATATGGACAACCGGAAACAAATGGAATCAAATCAGAACAAATCACCCTAACAAAAAGAGTTAAGATCAATATAATTCAGCAGAATATATCCCGCATTTACGAGCAGAATGGTCACGACCCAGGAGATGGGAAAAACGTGATACAGTACGGAAAGTGAAGGGTTGCTCTGAAATACCGTAAAAATCCAGACAATTCGCAGGGCACACGTGCCTATCATTGTTGCCAGAGCAGGCCAAAGTGAATGTCCTCGCCCCCGAAGGCAGCCCGCGGGAATTTCATAGAGATTGCACAGAGGCTCAAAGAGAAGAATGCACAGGATACGTACCGAGGCAGCTTCTATAACAGCAGTATCAGAAGTAAAGAGACCGGAGAAGAAGTCCCGGAAGAAGACAATAGTAAAAATGGGGATGGAACTGCATAGGACAGAAAGCCCAAGGCTCACCCTCAAAATACGCTTACACCGATCTATCTGCCCGGCCGCATAGTTTTGCCCTGTGAAGGTTGTGGCAGTCTGACCGAATGCCGTTATAATGTAATAGGTGAAATATTCAAAATTCATGGCTATGGTACTGCCGGCGATGGCTGTTTCACCGAATGTGTTGACGGATGCCTGTACGAAAATGTTCGCAAGGCAGAATACCGCACCCTGTATGGCAGCTGGGATTCCGGCCTGCAGGATTTCACGTGCAGCAGCTGGGAAGAAATGCATCTGTTGAAAGCTTAAGTCCTTCTCCCTTGCCAAACGACAAATTACCATAACAGCAGACATGACTGTGGACAGAACCGTGGCAACGGCAACGCCTGCAACGCCCATGCCGAAAGCCGCCACGAATAAAATGTTCAGTCCAATATTCAAGATGCCGGACAGAGTCAGGGCGATAAAGGGATATCGGCTGTCGCCCCTAGCCCGCATAATTGCTGAGGCAAAATCATAAAGCAGAAGAAAAGGGTACCCCACGAGGTAAATCCGCAGATATAGGTTTGCATCTTTCAAAATGGCGGCAGGCGTCTGCATCAATGACAAAAGCGACCGGCAAATCAACTGCCCCAACAGGCAACAACAACTGCCAACGACTAAGGCCAGGAGAAGAGCTGTATATATGCTTTCGGAAACTCTGTCTGTTTCCCCGCGTCCGATTTCGTTTGCCACAAGCAGGTTGGCACCCACGGCCAGCCCGGTGGAAACTGATACGATCAGAGCAACAATTTCCGCATTGGTTCCAACCGCCGCCAGTGCATTGGCATCATTAAACAAGCCAACAACGGCAGTATCAGTGGCATTGAAAAGTTGCTGAAGCATGCTACTCAAGGCGATTGGAACGGTGAAGATAAGTATTTTTCCAGCCAGTGGACCATGCAGCATATCTATGTGTTTGCTCTTGAAATTCATGTAGGTTCCTCCTATTGCTTCTTGCTATAGTATACCCGCATTGTTATAATAGAAAAAGCGAATGTTTTAGATTGAAAATAAAAAAAAAAGGAATGTTAAACATGGAAAATTCACTGCTTAAATATCTTGCCTTCGTAAAAACCATTGAGTGCGGCAGCTTTACGGCGGCAGCGGAATCCATGAATTATGCCCAATCCTCTGTCAGCAAGATGATTGCCGATCTGGAAAAGGAATGGGGCATGGCCTTGCTGGAGCGAAGCAAAAGCGGCGTTTGCCTGACCACCTGCGGAGAGCAGATACTGCCCTTTGTCCGGAGAGTCCTCCATGAATACGGCAGTCTGGAGGGACAGGTTCAACAAATGAAAGGCCTTGAAACCGGCATCGTCCGTATCGGTACCTTTGCCAGCGTAGCCATCAATATCCTGCCGGATATTTTTGCACGACTGAAAAGGGAATACCCGGGAATTGAATATGAGCTTTTGCTGGGAGATTATAAGGAAATTGAAGCCTGGCTGGACGAAGGACGTGTTGATTGCGGTTTTCTCCCATTGCCCGTCGCGCCTGCATCGGGGTTGAGAAGCCTCGAACTGATCCGGGACGAATACAAGCTGGTTCTTCCGCAGGGTCATCCCTTATCCGAAAAGAAATCAGTGGAAATCGAAGAATTAAACGGCATTCCTTTTTTGCTGCTGGAACACGGCGGTAAAACAGAAGTATCCGAACTTCTGCAATGCTACCGGGTAAAGCCTGATATAGCCTTTACCACCTGGGAGGATTTCGCCATTATGGCCATGGTGGAAAAAGGTCTCGGCGTCAGCATCCTGCCGGACATGATCCTGCGGCGCATCCCGTACAACCTTGAGATTCGTCCGCTCAAAGTTCCGTACTATCGCACAATCGGTATCGTATTCAAAGATAAGAAGGATCTTACACCGGCGGTTCAAAAATTTGTCGAATACCTGTCTGATTCGAAATCAAACATCTAACTTCACACTGAAGTAGCACTCCATGACCAACGCTGACCTTGCAGACTTCATCAAGTGCTATAATCCTGTAAATCGTCACAATCGTACGAAAATATGTTCACCGGAGAACCCAAACGGCTACTTTCGCCGCTATGATATGAAGGATATCCTTGAGCGCGACAAAACAAGCCTTGACCTTTTCTGAATCAAAGATAAGTCCCTCGCCGATCTGGACAGCCTGCCCGAGCCGGATGTGCCGGCGGCGGATATCATCGAAAATCTGCAAAGCACATTGGAGCGCTTTGATGAGCTGCAGGCCCAATTGAAAGCCTAAACACCCACAACAGCCCGGTTCGCTTAAAACACGAACCGGGCTGCTTTATCATTCCTTATTAACCTATCCTCACTCTGCCGCGTCTACTATGTTCACGGTTACGGTGCGGGAGGTGCCGAGGACGCGGGATATGGCGGGCTCCATGGCGGCGTCGGCGGTTACGGTGGTCAGGGCGGAGAGCTCGCTCAGCTCGGACCAGTCGAGTGCTTCTCCGCTGGAGATGAGCGTGAGCGTGGTCAGACCGGAGAAATCATCGAGATTCGTCGCGGAATCGAGCGTGCAGTGGTCAAGCGTTATGCTCACTATATTCGACTCACGGTCGAAGCTCCTGAAGAAGCTGCCGCGGAGATCGCAGTTATAAAGGCTTATCTCCGTCAGTGAGCTGTGGTGCAGGATCGTCTGCAGCTCATCGGTGGTGCAGCCTGACGCTGAGAAGCTCGTGAGCTTTGTGAGCGGCTTGAATGCGGAAAAATCGGTGACAGACGCGCCGTTGAGATCGGCAAGGC
>CAVITM010000199.1:0-3844 GCA_963645455.1 Moraxellaceae bacterium
GATTTATGTTGTTTTTTGTCGTAAACTAAATCCATATAGATGAATTGTAACTGTTCGGCACAGGCTGAAGCACTTGCTGCGGAGCAATTCGTGAGCATCATAGAATAGGAGAAAAGATATGGAATTTCAGCTGCCTCCTTCAGAAGAAGGAAAAATGCGTATTGTTCAGGAGCTGGTGCCCGGCAAGCAGGTCACGCTGGCACATATTATCGCCAGTCCTGATCCCATTGTTTATAAGAAGCTGGGTCTTGATCCCAGTGTTGATTATGAGCGCTGCGCCATTGGAATTCTCAGCATGAGCCCTGCAGAGATCGCAGTGATTGCCGGAGACCTGGCCATCAAAAAGGCGGATATTGAGCTGGGCTTTATCGACCGTTTCAGCGGTACGCTGATCTTTACCGGAACCGTATCTGCTGTAGAAGAGGCACTTCGGGCTATCTGCGATTATCTGATCGAGTCTCTTGGATTTACGGTTTGCGAACTGACACGGACCTGATGGTAGCCTAAATGAAAAAGATGATATTAGTCGGGCGGAGTGAGTGCGGAAAAACCACACTTCGTCAGGCATTAAAAGGAGATACGATTCACTACCACAAGACCCAGTATGTGAATCATTTTGATGTGATTATTGATACGCCGGGAGAGTATGCAGAGAATGGCAGACTGGGACGTGCACTGGCGCTGTTTTCCTATGAGGCGGATGTGACAGCCATGGTGCTCAATGCCAACGAGCCCTATTCCCTCTATCCGCCCTGCTGCGCTGCGGTGAACTGCCGACCCACCATCGGTATCGTCACCCAGATCGATGCGCCGGATGCCGATCCGGATCGTGCGGAGCGCTGGCTTCATCTGGCAGGCTGCGAGAAAGTTTTTCGGGTCAGCTCTTACACGGGCGAGGGGATCTGGCAGCTGTTAGAATATCTGCGGGAGCCAGGGGATGTATTGCCCTGGGACAACGAGACAGAGGCGAACCAGTCGAGAAAAGTGCTATCCACAAAGCATTAGAGCGCTCCCCGGTCGATATAAGTCGTTTTGAATTTGGAATACAAGATTTTCTGGCTGCTGTAGAGGCTGTGGTAGCCGGAGAGCATATAGCTGAGTGCGATGGCCAGCAGATAAAAGGGCATGCCGTCATATCCGAACAGCTCAAAGCACAGCAGCAGTGATGCGATGGGTGAATTTGTCACACCGCAGAAGAGACTGCCCATGCCCACTGCGATGCATAGGGGTGCATCGAAGCCGGAGATCATGGAGAACAGACAGCCGAAGGTAGCCCCCACATACAAGGTGGGGACGATCTCGCCGCCCTTGTAGCAGCAGGCCAGAGTGATGGCGGTGAAGACCATTTTTAATATGAAAGCACCGGGAGAGACCACACCCGTTTCAAAGCACCGTGCGATGACGTTCATGCCGGCTCCGTTGTAGTCATTAGAGCCAACCAGCAGTGTCAGGACGATGATAAGTGCGCCGCCTACGATGGTTCGAAGAAAATGATTGTTGACATGCAGCCGGAAAAAATGGGTGGTGCGGTGCAGCAGTTCACAAAAGAGCACGCTGACTCCTGCACACAGGACTGCCAGAATGCCGGTGATGCAGGCACTCTGAATGGTAAAGGCCGGAGCAGTGACGGGAAAGATTTCCCAGCTGACACCACAGAGATCTGCCAGAGAATGGGCAGTCAGGGAGGCAATCACACAGGGAACCAGGGCAGCATAATACATGACGCCTACACTGACCACCTCCATGGAAAAGATGGCGGCAGCCATAGGCGTGCCAAAGAGGGCAGAAAAGCAGGCACTCATGCCGCACATGATCATGACACGTTTGTCATCCTCATTAAAATGAAATACATTACCGATACCGTTTCCGATGGAAGCGCCGATCTGGAGCGCCGCGCCCTCTCTGCCGGCAGAACCGCCGCACAGATGTGTCAGGGTGGTGGCCACAAATATGAGGGGAGCCATCTTCAGAGGAACCTCCTCGCCGGAACGGATGGCTGAGATTACAAGATTTGTTCCCTGATCGTGCTTATCGTGAAACAGATAGTACCAGGATACGATCAGCAGGCCTGCCACAGGCAGGAAAAATAAAAGCCACGGATGATCTTCTCTGGCGACAGTTGCAGCAGACATCGCATAGGAAAATGCGATACCTACGATGCCCACGATGATTCCCGTGACGATGGCGATCAAGATCCACTTGATGCCGCTTCTGAGGCGGTGCAGATTGTGGATGATGGCGCGTTTATGTGTAGTTGTCTGGTTTGACTGATTCATAGCTTTTTCACACTCCCATGCATTATCCTAGCGCGCGGGCAGTGGTTTGTCAAGCAACCGGAGCCTGGAGGCATGCGATGAAAGAACAGCTGATTGATGCGTTAAAACAGATCACACCGGAGGAACAGTCGATCTTAGACGGCCGCAGGGGAGTAGATCAAAGCCTGTATACTTCCGGGGAGAATTTTGTTGTAGATAAGGATAAGATGCTGGAAAAAGGCAGACTCATGGACATGCGTCCTCATACGAGATTTGTGCGTTTTCCTGAGCATACCCATAATTATATTGAGATTATTTATATGTGCTGTGGTTCCACGACCCATGTGATCGACGGTCAGATACGGGTGGAGCTGCACCGCGGCGAGCTATTGTTTTTGAATCCTCATGCGACCCAGGAGATATTGCCTGCAGGCAGGGAGGATGTGGCCATCAATTTTATTGTCCTTCCGGAGTTTTTCCAGCAGGCCTTTCAGATGGTGGAAGAGGACAATGTGGTGCGGGACTTTTTAGTGGGCGCCCTCCAGCGGGGACATTCAGGCATGGACTACATCCATTTCCAGGTCTCCGATGTGCTGCCGGTACAGAATCTTGTGGAGAACCTTGTCTGGTCCCTGCTTTACGAGGAAGGCGGCAGGAACAGCACGAACCAGGAGACTATGGCGCTTCTGATCAAGCAGCTTTCACGACATACAGAAAAAATCCGCGTGGTCGGTCCGAATCAGTTTGACCGGAGACTGCTGCTTACGGTGCTTCGTTATATTGAGGACCACTACCGGGAGGGCACGCTGACGGAGCTTGCCCAGATGACCTTTCAGTCGGCCAGCGGGTTGTCCCGTTTTATCAAGCGGGAATCCGGATATACCTTTCAGCAGCTTTTAATGCAGAAACGGCTGAATCAGGCTGCATATTTGCTGAACCATACCAATGTGCCGGTGGAGGATATCATCGTTGCGGTAGGCTATGACAACAGCAGTTATTTTCATCGTATTTTCAAGGAACACTTCGGTATGACCCCGAAAAAATACCGGGACGGGGCCCGGAGTGAGGCATTTGGCGAATCTGCAAATAAGGACGGTTTTTTTATAAAATAAAGTCCTTATTTTTGGGTATATATATGAGTATAATGGGGACAGCATCCAGAAAGGAGAACAAATGAGCAACTACTATTTGGCAATCGACATCGGAGCTTCCAGCGGAAGACACATCTTGGGAAGCATAGAGGACGGAAAGATCGTTCTGGAGGAGGTATATCGTTTTGAGAACGGCATGGTGGAAAAGGATGGCCATCTGTGCTGGGATCATGCACGTACCTTCCGGGAGATTCTGGCAGGACTGAAAAAATGCAAGGAGCTGGGCAAGATTCCCACCAGTATGTCCATCGATACATGGGGCGTGGACTTTGCACTGCTTGACGAGAATGATGAACTGCTGGGCGACACAGTCGGCTATCGTGATGGCCGCACCAAGGGCATGGATGAGGAAGTTTACAAGATCATCCCGGAAAAAGAGCTCTATGCCCGCACCGGTATCCAGTATGCGATTTTTAACACCATCTATCAGCTGATGGC
>CAVITM010000200.1:0-3833 GCA_963645455.1 Moraxellaceae bacterium
GATGATGCCCATACCACCCAGCTTCTGGCTGGCCATACATGCGAGATCGAGACTTACGGATTTTCAAAGGAAGCCGATCTTCGGGCAGAGGATCTGTCACTGCTGAAGGGCAAGGGATATCTGGGCGTAAGCTATCAGGCAAAGGGACTTGTGGACTGTCCGGTGCAGCTTCATCTGCCCGGACGCTTCAGCGTCTACAATTCGCTTGTAGCCATCGCCGTATGCCATCATTTCCATGTATCGTTGGAGGATATGAAGAAGGCGCTGTTAGAGGCAAAGGTCAAGGGCCGCATCGAGATCATCAAGGTATCGGATGATTTTACACTGATGATCGATTATGCCCACAACGCCATGAGTCTCAAGAGCCTTTTGACCACCTTAAAGGAATATGAGCCCGGCAGACTGGTCTGCCTCTTTGGCTGCGGCGGCAACCGCTCCAAGCTTCGCCGTTATGAGATGGGGGAGGTCAGCGGTCAGCTGGCAGATCTGTCCATCATCACCTCAGACAATCCCAGATACGAGGAGCCCCAGGCCATTATCAACGATATTAAAACCGGCATGGCAAAAACAGATGGAAAATTTGTTGAGATCATCGACCGCAAGGAGGCCATCCGTTATGCCATCGCCCATGCAAAGCCGGGGGATGTCATCGTGCTGGCCGGCAAGGGACACGAGGATTATCAGGAGATCTGCGGAGAAAAGCATCACATGGATGAGCGGGAGCTCATCGCCCAAGTGGTGAGTGAACTGGCGGAGCAGGCATGAGATACGCAGACGTCATCATCGATATTTCCCATGAACGGCTGGACCGGGTATTTGCCTATAGGGTTCCGGAGTCCATGGAGGCCATCCTTCAGGTGGGCATGCAGGTGCGAGTGCCCTTTGGGGCAGGCAATACCCTTCGCACCGGCTATGTGATTGATCTTTCCGATCACACGGATTATGATCCGGACAAGATCAAGGAGATCGCCCAGGTGCCGGAGACAGCTGTGCCCATTGAATCCCAGCTGATCGCACTGGCAGCCTGGATGCGGCGTAACTACGGCGGCACCATGAATCAGGCCCTTCGCACGGTCCTTCCGGTAAAGACAAAGGAACGGCTGCGGCAGCAGCGCACCATTGAGCTGGCCATCACCGATCCTGCAGAGGCCGCTGATCTGCTGGAGCAGATGAAAAAAAAGCATCAGACGGCCAGAGTGCGGCTACTGTCGGCGCTGCTGGAGCACCCCACCATCGATTATGAGCTGGCGCTTCACAAGCTGAATGTGACAGCAGCATTACTTCGGGGCATGGAGCAGCGGCAGATCATCCGCATCAAAAGCGAGGACCGCTATCGCAATCCGGTGGCACATCTAAAACAGCAGGAATACAGGCTGACCTTAAACGGGGAGCAGCAGGTCATTGTAGATGCCATCGATGCGGACGCTGCGGCAGGCCACAGCGGTAAATATCTGCTGCAGGGCGTGACAGGCAGCGGCAAGACCGAGGTCTATATGGAACTGATTGCAAGAGCGGCCGCCAGAGGGAAGGCCTCCATCGTGCTGATTCCGGAGATAGCACTGACCTTTCAGACCGTGATGCGTTTTTACAATCGCTTTGGGGATCGGGTCAGCATTATGCATTCCCGGCTCTCCCAGGGAGAACGCTACGATCAGTTTCTGCGGGCAAAGGAAGGCCAGCTGGACGTGATGATCGGCCCCCGCAGCGCCTTGTTCACACCCTTTTCAAATTTGGGTTATATTATCATTGATGAGGAACATGAGACCAGCTACAAATCCGAGACTGTCCCGCGGTATCATGCCAGGGAGACAGCCTTTGAACGGGCACGTATGGCAGGAGCCTCCGTGGTGCTGGGTTCTGCGACACCTTCGTTGGAGAGCAGCTTCGCCGCAGAACAGGGTCAGATCCGTCGGTTTTTCCTGACCAACCGCGCCAAGGCAGACAGTGCCCTGGCGAAGGTCAGTGTGGTGGATCTGCGGGAGGAGCTTCGCGGCGGCAACCGGTCGATTTTAAGCCGCAGACTGCAGGAGTTGATGGAGCAGCGGCTGGAAAAAAAGGAGCAGAGCATGCTCTTTTTAAACCGTCGGGGAATGGCAGGCTTTGTTTCCTGCCGCGCCTGCGGAGAAGTGGTCAAATGCCCCCACTGCGATGTGTCTCTGTCCCTGCATCGGGACGGCAGGCTCAAATGTCACTACTGCGGCTATGAGCAGCCCCAGGTGAAGGTCTGTCCCACCTGTGGTTCCCGTTATATCGGAGTCTTTCGTGCCGGTACCCAGAAAATCGAGGAGATCGTAAAGCAGCGATTTCCTACTGCCCGGGTGCTGCGCATGGATTATGACACCACCCGGACAAAGGGGAGCTACGAAAAGATTTTATCTGCTTTTGCTAATGAAGAGGCAGATATTCTCATCGGTACACAGATGATCGTCAAGGGTCATGATTTTCCGAAAGTCACACTGGTGGGTGTGCTGGCAGCGGATCTCTCCCTTCACAGCAGCGATTATCGGGCGGCAGAGCGTACCTTTCAGCTGCTGACCCAGGCGGCAGGACGGGCCGGACGGGGAAAATATCCGGGAGAGGCGCTGATCCAGACCTACAATCCCACCCATTATGCCGTGCAGTGTGCCTGCGCACAGGATTATGCGCAGTTCTATGACCAGGAGATTGCCTATCGAAGCCTGATGTGTTATCCTCCCGTATGGAATCTTCTGTTAGTGGCAGTGACTTCGCCGGATGAGACCCAGGCAGATACAGCCGGCAACCGGATCGCCGATGCATTAAAGCAAAAAAATCTTGACCTGCAGCTGATCGGCCCTGCGGAGGCCGCCATCCCAAAGGTCAACGATATTTACAGGCGGGTACTTTACCTGAAGGCCTGCGATTATGAGGTGCTGGTGCAGGCAAAGGAATGTATCGAGCAGCTTTTAAACGCCCAGCCCATGCGAAATGTCAGTGTACAGTTTGATTTTAATCCCATGAATGGATTTTAATAAAGATTAGGAGGAACAAATAAAATGGCGTTACGTCAGATTCGCATCCAGGGGGATGCAGTATTGGAAAAAAAGTGCAGAGAGATTAAGGAGATGACACCGCGGATCCGCGAGCTGATCTTCGATATGTTAGAGACCATGTATGATGCAAACGGTGTAGGCCTGGCAGGCCCCCAGGTGGGCGTATTGAAGCGTGTCTGTGTCATCGATGTAGGCGAAGGTCCCCTCATTCTGATCAATCCGGTCATTACTTTTTCAGAGGGAGAGCAGACCGGAGATGAGGGATGCTTAAGTCTTCCCGGCAAGGCAGGTCAGGTCACCAGACCGGACCATGTGATCGTACATGCGCTGGATGAGAATATGGAAGAGATCGAGGTGGAGGGCACACATCTTTTGGCGCGGGCACTCTGCCATGAGATCGATCATCTGGACGGACATATGTATACGGAAAAGGTGATCGGTCAGCTCCACGATGTGACCTATGAGGAGGATTAACATGCGGGTTATTTTTATGGGAACGCCGGATTTTGCGGTAGGTACCCTGCAGGCGTTGCATGAGGCAGGATACGAGGTCGTACTTGCTGTGACACAGCCGGATAAGCCAAAGGGGCGCAAACAGATCCTGGAGGCTCCGCCGGTAAAGCAGGAGGCACAAAAACTTGGGATCCCTACTTTTCAGCCCCGCCGGGTGCGGGAGCCGGAATCTTTGCAGGTTTTGCGGGACTATGAACCGGATCTCATTGTGGTGGCAGCTTTTGGACAGATTTTACCAAAAGAGCTTTTGGAAATGCCCCCCTACGGCTGCATTAATGTGCATGCCTCACTGCTTCCGAAATACCGGGG
>CAVITM010000201.1:0-2283 GCA_963645455.1 Moraxellaceae bacterium
GACGAAAGCAGAAGACAGCCTGAAGAGTCGTCTGAAGTAAGAAAGGAGAGATAAGTTTGAAACAAGTAAGTAGAAAACAGCCACGAAATAAAGGGCACAGCAAACAAACCACCTAATTAGCTGGTTTTGAAAACTGAATATAAACGCAACACCTAATCAAGAATTAGCCGGAAGCTCATCTTTGATAAGATATCCTCTCTGCTTTAGTAAATTAAGTGCCTGTGAAATGGTCAAAATTTTTTCTTCCTCCACAGGACGCGATTCAAGAAAGCCTTCTGGTGTATATGGTTTTAAATCTGAGAGTATGTGCCAGATAGCGGTCAGGATCATACGACAGATGGCAATGATGGCTTTCTTGTGACCACGGCGCGCTTTAATACGCTTATAGCGAGTGGTAAATTCAGGATGTTTCTTCGATTTGATTAAAGCATTTGCAATCTGCACCAGAACTGGTTTAAAATAAGAACCAGCACGGGAAATCCTAGTGGATTTGATTTTGCGGTCGCTCTTATCATTACGAGGACAGCATCCGGCCCAGGAGACAAGGTGTTTAGCTGTGGGGAAGACAGACATATCACCACCAATCTCTGAAAGCACTTGGATAGCAGTCATGGGATTCTTATCGAATCCTGGAACAGTCCTTATCAATTTTAAAGCAGCCTCATATTTGTCACTGAGACGAAGGATTTCCTGTTCTACTTCTGAAATGTGCTTATCGAGTTCATCAATGTGATCAAGGCACTGTCTAAGTTTAACAGCTTGTTCTTTAGAAATAGCACCATCAATAGCAGATTGGATTTCTTCAATAGGAGTTTTGCATCTGCGATCAACGAAAGGTGCTACATCAAATTTTTCCCCAGGGTGTTGCAAAATCTGTTCTGTAATAGAACGAGAAGATTTGCCAAATACATCTGAAAAGACATCGTCAAGCTTAAGATTGGATACAGTAAGACAATTTTGAGCACGATTCTTCTCACTGGTAATCATACAAATGAGTTTGAAACGGTATCTTACGAGATCACGAAGCTGCCGGATGTCGGCAGGTGGAATAAAGGAAGGTTTAACCATGCCACACATGTAAAGATCACAGATCCATTTTGCATCTTTACGGTCAGTTTTGTTTCCTTTCATCGGCTTTGTGTATTTGGGATGAGACAGAGTAACCCAAACATTGTGTTGTTCTAAGATGTTGAAAACAGGAATCCAATACTTGCCGGTAGATTCCATGCAAACATCATTGCAGTTGTACTTAGCAAGCCAGTCACACAGCTCATTCAATCCTTTCTTAAAAGAAGAAAAGCGAGCCTGCTTGTACTCTGTACGATTGTTGGAGTCAGTGATACCGACACAGGCATAGATCCATGTTTTGTGGACATCAAGCCCACAGCAATTAAATTTTAAGATTTTAAAAGACAAGTAACTACCTCCTGATATTTTATAGTGATAAGACTGACAGTGACTGGTCATCCGGCGAGATCGAGTCGACTTCGGAAGAGATAAGTTTACGGGCTACTGTTATGCGCCACTCATTGATGCCTTAACGGATGACCGACAACATATAAAAATGCGAGGTCGCCGCTATACAGCCCCGTCACTCACCTCCACGTGTTCTGTAGTGTGTCAGTCTTATGAAGAAATTATATCAGAAGGAAACAAGAATAGAAACGCGAAAGTCAGCCAACATGTTTCATGACGCATTGGTGTCTTTCGCAGAAAGACGGTATATAAATATGGAACTTTTTTGCAGTATTATGAATGAAATCAACAGTATCATATGGCATCCGGTCATGTGTGTATTCCTGATGGTGGCAGCTCTCTGGTTCACCGTGCGGCTCAAAGGAATGCAGGTACGCAGACTGGGCGATATGGTCAGCTATCTTCTGGAAAAGGGAGATAACACCCATGACAAGGCGCTGTCTCCGTTTCAGGCATTTGCAACGACGGTTGGCGGACGTGTCGGAACCGGAAATATTGCCGGTACGGCAACGGCTGTTTTCATGGGAGGTCCTGGAGCGCTGTTCTGGATGTGGGTAACAGCAATCCTGGGCGCATCCACCGGTATGGTGGAATGTATGCTGGGTCAGGCTTACAAGACCAGAAACTTAGGCGAGCTGACCGGCGGACCGGCATTTTACATGTCCGAGGGAATCAAGAATAAAAAGTTCGGCAAGGTGCTGGCTGTGTTATTCTGTATCGCAGTCTTTATCGGACCTGGTTTCCTGCTTCCGGCTATGCAGACCCAGACCGCGGCTACCGCAGTCAAAGGTGCATTCGGTATTCCGT
>CAVITM010000201.1:2293-3831 GCA_963645455.1 Moraxellaceae bacterium
GTATTCCGTTTATCGTGGTTGGTATCGGCATGACGGTGATTGTCGGCGTGGTTACCATGGGCGGTATTAAGCGAATCGGACAGGTGGCAGAGCTTCTTGCTCCGTTTATGTGTGCGGTTTACTTCATTATTACCATTGTCATTCTGGTGGTAAATTACCAGAGAATTCCGGAAGTATTCAGCTCTATTTTCACAAGTGCGTTTGGAAAGCACGCTATCTACGGCGGTATCGCAGGATCGGCTGTGGCATGGGGCATTAAGAGAGGATTCTTCTCCAATGATGCCGGAAATGGTATGAGCCCGCTTATTTCCGCAACGACGGATACTTCCCACCCGGTAAAACAGGGTCTGGTACAGGGATTTTCCGTGTATATTGATACGTTGCTTGTCTGCACCTGCACCGGTATTTCTGTCCTGATGGCAGGAACCTACAATGTAGCGGCAGATGGCGTTGGAAATGTTCTTCTGGTAGAGAACATTCCGGGCGTACAGTATGGAATCGCATTCATGCAGGAAGCTATGGCGGTGACCATCGGTAAAGCAGGAGCCATGCTGCTGGCAGTGATGCTCTTTGTCTTTATTTTCACTACCATGCTGTCTTATTCCTATCAGCTGGAATCTACCTGTAAATTCCTGTTTGGCGAGAACAAGAATGTGGTAACTTTCGTGAGAATCCTGTTCCTTCTGTTCTGTCTCTTCGGTATTCTCATCGATGGAGATACGATCTGGTCCATGGGTGATATTGGTGTTGGCTGTATGCTGTGGGTAAATACCTTTGGCGTTCTGCTTCTGACTCCGGTGATCCTGCGTCTGGTAGACGACTACGAGAAACAGCGCAAAGCCGGACTGGACCCGCTCTTTGACCCGGCGACGGTCGGTATTAACGACGAAGCTGGCGTATGGGATGCATACGTGGAGAAGAAAAAGGCCCGCGGTGATTATGAGAATCCGGCACTCGGATATGAGAAAACAGTAAAATAAATACGAAAAAACCAGACAGCAGTTGTCATTCATTCGATGACAGCTGCTGTTTTTATGTGAAAAATATTGACTTAAACCATGCTTCAAGGTATAGAATGTACTTATATCATGGGCAAAAGGAGGAAACAAAACATGAGTTATTTAGGTGAAGACATTAAAAAACTTGGCTTTGGCCTTATGCGTCTGCCGCAGACGGAGAACGGCATTGACGTAGAGCAGACCAAAGAGATGGTAGATCTGTTTTTACAGGCAGGATTTACCTATTTTGATACGGCATGGGCTTATGCAGGTTCCGAGGATGCCATCCGTCAGGCACTGGTAGAGCGTTATCCGAGAGAGAGCTTCCAGCTGGCTACCAAGAATGCAGCATGGATCAACTGCAAGACAAAGGAAGAGGCTTATGCACAGTTCGATACTTCCTTAAAACAGACCGGAGCAGGTTATTTTGATTTCTATCTGCTTCACAATCTGGGAGAGATGAGAACCGGATATTTCGATAAATTCGATATGTGGAACTGGGTACAGGAAAAGAAGAACGCAGGCCTTATCAAACATATC
>CAVITM010000202.1:0-3829 GCA_963645455.1 Moraxellaceae bacterium
AACGTCCGGAGCGGGTGTCGTAATCGTATTTTGAGGCGGCGTTTTGTGAGCGTTCCGTGACGCGAAAAAAAGCGATCGCCATGCTTGTTTTCCTCCTCGTTTGGTTTAGCCCCGCAGGGCCCCGCGGGAGCGCGCAATACTTAATTTTGAAGACACCGCTTGCGGTGGATTTAAAATTAAGTCCAATTGCGCTCTCACTCGCCGAGGGCTGATTGATGCCCCCTGCTTCGGATTATACATCAGGATGATAAGGGCATCAAGTTGTATGGTTTTTTGACTCGTTTTGTGAGGTTATAAGGGTATAAAAAGGGGCATGCAGATAGAGTTACTGCAGAAGCGTTAAACTGAAAATACACTCCCTGAACATACCTCCGGAAAAGAGAAGCTGACAAGGGGCCGCACCCCCTCCCTGCTCGCCTATATTATAAATAGAATTAATTGTACATTCTCATCATCAATCTCATATCTATCTGTATTTAAAACTCCGGCACGACGTGTGAGTATGTTGAGCAACCTATAAGGTTGGTCAACATGGTCACACATCCACCAGCGGAAAACGGATCCGTAGGCTTTGATACATTTGGATACAGGAGAATGAGGGAACTTGTTAGCCTTCTAAAAACACGGGAATTAAATTGATCAAGAAAATCAAAATTCCGAAGGAAAGAGCCGAAGGCAAATAAATAAATAATTATTTAAACAATTATATTAATTATAAGGAGCGGGAACGCCGATAGTATCGAAGCGGATCAGGGCATTTGAACTAGCGTTATAGGCATTTGAACTAGCGTTATAGGCATTTGAACTAGCGTTATAGGCTCTGCCACTATTTTTTTTTGTAAATTAGTTTAAAAATAAACTTAAAGACTAATTTTTCAAAAAAATAGTCCAAAAAAATAATGTAAAGAAATATAAATTTGATTTTTACTGTTGAAAAATGTTTTTGAACTGTTATAATCATATAAAATAGTTCAAAAAGGCGAGGCCCAGCCTATAACGCTAGTCGAAGAGCCTATAACGCTAGTTCAAAAATTATTCAGTATATTTGTATATTTTTGGGAGACGATTAAAAATGAATAATAATTCGGAACAGAAAGCGATAATCCGCCACGCTAACAAGTTAATCCATTACGAAATCGCCAAGCTGAACCCAGTTGCTCAAAATTTAATGGCATTACTTTTTTCAATTTGGACCAAGGATCCCAAAGAACAGACCGTTCTTGATTTATCGTTCATCAGGAACAGTCTGGATTTGGGACATCAGGAGGATGCTTATTTAGAAAATATAATTCTCAAAACCGGAAAAGAAATTGTTGATAAATCTTTTATTGCAGTAAAATTTGATGGCGGTGCCATCATTGGCTCACTGATTTACTGGTTTAAGGTTAATAACCAAACAAAGCAGCTGGAAGTCTCTACCACTCCTGCATTCATGGATCTTTTCCGCAAGCTGAAAGAAGGTTATACAGAATATGACTTCTTGATTTTCTACAGAATCAACTCAAAGCAGGCCAAAAACATTTATTATCTTTGTCGAAAAAATTTCAAAGGGCATTTCACAATGGATTGGAGTGAATTTCGGCTTGAGCTTGGCTTTAAAGAAAGTGCGCGCAACAGTAATATAATAGCGCTCGTAAAAAAAGCGGTGGATTACCTCGTTCAGCAACAGTATTTAAAGACGTGCCAAATGACACCAATCTATGGATCCGGCCGTGGTCGTCCATTAGTGCAGGTTCATTTCGAATATACCTTCTCGGATACCTCGCAAACGGCAACAACAATAGATGTAGCACCTGAAACACCAGCCGAAATAAGCCAAGATGGTGGAAATGCCGCCCCTAAATCATTGGAACCGGTGACGGTCGCATCAACACCAACCGAAGCGCTGCCCGCTTCAGAACCGGAGCCATTTGACCCTGCAACACTTCGGGCGGTAACGTCTGACGAGGCGAGGGAAGCAATGTTCGCCTCGCTTCCGAAAATTGAGGATGTAATCGCCGAACAACAAAAGCATGATGATCCATTCCCTCCGCAGATTGTAATGCCTGAAAACGACGTAAAAAGGCTGGAAATGCGTTGCCCAAAATGCGGGGAATCGATGGTTATTCGCGAGAATAGTACTAACCACTCCTTATTTTGGGCTTGCCCACGAGTTTGGAATCATCAGTGTTCGCAAAAAACAATAACTTTGCCAGCAGAATTAGCAGAAATCTATCGAAAGAAACATGATAAAGACTAATTAAAAGCCCGTCAGGGGTCTCCTGATGGGCTTTTATGGTAAAATAAAATCACCTTCCAAGAAGGGAGGTGATTCCTATGGAAGGATTCGGTTTTTTTATTTCTGTGATTTGGGTGCCCTTGCTCGCTCCCTGTCTGGTAGCCATCTTTACAATATGGATTAAGGACAGGTACAAGCATAAATAAGCAAGGAAAAAAGGACGGTCTGCCAACCGTCCTTTTTTTGTTTTCCCGGTTATCCTAGGAAGAACTCGGTTTTTTTCTGTAAATTCAGTATATCACGATTTTGGCGAATTTAAAAGGTGTTAGATCACCTACTGCGTCCTCTTCCTCGACTACGAGTATGTACAGATACCTGTTGCCGTTCCGGTTCTCGCACAGGTTTAGTGATCTTCTTCTGCTGGAGCTTTCTTTCAGCTTCTTCTTTGGCTTTTTGTTCCGCTAGTTCCTTTTTCCGTTTGTTCCATTCAGCCTCTCTACGTTCCGCTTCTTTGGCTTTAGTTCGTTCTTCATCGATTTCCTTTAGCTTCGCAGCCAAAGAAGCAAAGCTCTTCGGCCAACACCCAGGATAATGCACAGCCCCATCACCAACATTATTCTCACGGCCCCATTGGGTTAATACATTAAGTTGCTTGATTGGGGATCGCAACGCCTCTGCAGCGACCCTATCTGCAGCCAACATATCATCCTCAATCCAAGACTTCTGCCAGTCGGTAGCGGTCTTTACGCGATGATCTATTAACATTTTGCGTCGCTTCTTTTTATCAAGCGGATGGCGGAGAAAAGCCCACGCATCATACACAACACCCACGTGTGTCGTGTGTTCTATTTTAGCCAGCTCGTATTCGCGATTGCGTCGCTGCATGATTGGCGTAACCATCTGATCGATCCACCGTTGCCCTATTTGGGTTTTCTCTCCTTTAAGCATTCGTATCATAACCTTCGGCCCGAGGTGGATACTCTTCTTCTTCCCGTTTTGTTGTCGAACAGGAAAATGGAGTTGTGCCTCCGGTTCTTTCTCCCAGCCCCAACGGCTCCGATTTTGCCGTTCGGCATGTTCCTTCAGGTGCCTGTTGGCGATGGCTTCCCACGATTCCTTCGTTTCCTGCAACCACTTTCGGCGATCAGTCTTGGTCATTCGTACTTCTTTGGCATATCCACCGCTTAAAGTTCCATCTTTGAGCGTGCGTGTCTTTTTAAAATACTTATCTGCTTCTAAATCAGGGCGATTAGGGTCTATTAGCCTTTCGCAGACCATCACATGAAGATGCGGATTATCCTCTCCAGAAAGCCGACCTTTAGGACGGTGGATCGCCCATGTCACCGCATGCCCTTGGAAGAGCTTCTCGCATGATTCCTGAGCCAGCGACCGCAACTCACTATTTCCCAGTTCTTTGGGCATGGCGATGATGATAGTTTTACATTTATTTCCCTTTTCATTTTTGTCGGCGGCCGCCCAAAATCTACGTGGCTGTTGGGATGCCCACGCCGGTAAATTTTGATTACCGGACGCCACAAGGTCGCCGTCTTCCTTGTAACGTCCGGAGCGGGTGTCGTAATCGTATTTTGAGGCGGCGTTTTGTGAGCGTTC
>CAVITM010000203.1:0-3820 GCA_963645455.1 Moraxellaceae bacterium
GCTTAAATCCGCTCCATCTTCATTTACAACTTTACTTGTTGTGATACCCAATGCCCCATTTACAGTTCCCTCATAGCTCATCATACAGCTCATTCCAAGAATGGATGCTGCGAGAAGGAACGATGTTGCAGATGCCATACCAGTCCATAATCTGGTGCGTCTCATAATTCATTTACCTCCCATGTTTTCATCTGTAAAGCCTGCGCAAAACTTTACAGATTTTTTTAAGAAGCTTCTTATTTTTCGTGACTATCATTTTGCAAAAGGATATAACCTTGCACAAAACTGATGATTTTATTTTACAGATTCCCGTCAAAATAACAATAGCTTGTGCACGCATTGCAATGCAGCGTTCGTAAATTGCATTTACACCTGGCATTTATACTTGGCATTTTCAAATTTTCTGTTAAAATAGTCCACGTAAATTCGATTACGAAAGGGAAAATGATAATGATAAAACTGATCGCTACCGATATGGATGGAACACTTTTACCGGAAGGAACGAACCAGGTCGACCCAGAGGTTTACGATGTGATCCGTGCCCTGCAAAAAAATGGAGTGACCTTTGTGGCCGCCAGTGGGCGGAATTATGAGAGTGTCATGGGTGTATTTGGATGTATGGAGCATGAGATCACCGTCATCTCAGATAACGGTGCTTTCGTCTGCAGACATGGAAAAGAGCTTACCTGCAAGAGCTTTCCAAGAGAATTATTAGAAGAAGTGATCACCGTGGCACGGAAAGTGCCGGATGCCTGGATTATGGCATCTGCGGCGCGGGGCGCCTATACGGACCAGAACAATGAAAAATATATCACCTGGGTCAGGGACGGTTACAAAATGAACCTCCGCCTGGTGGACGATCTGCTTCAGGTTGAAGAGCCCCTGATCAAGGTGGCTCTCTATACCTACGCCGCAGATGCCGCCACTGTGGCCGCACCGCTGCGGGAGCATTTCGGGGATCGGCTCACCATCGCACTGGCCGGTGAGCATTGGGTCGACATGGTGATTCCGGGCATCAACAAAGGGGAGGCTCTCACCCATATTCAGAAATCCCTTGGCATTTTGCCTGAGGAGACAGCCGCCTTTGGAGACAACGGCAATGATATCCCCATGCTTCGCTGCGCCGGAGAGAGCTTCGCTGTCGCCAATGCAAGACCCGAAACCAAACAGGCCGCAAAATATATCCTCGGTGACGTCAGCGAAGCGCCGGTTCTCTCCCAGCTGAAAAAGTATCTATCCCTTATTTGTCCAGAACCACATAGGGAATATTAAGCAGCTGTCCGATCTTCTCGAACAATGCTCCGTTGTGTCCCACACTCATGGCAAAGTGATGGGTCGGTGCCTGTGCAAACCACTCATCCATATAAGCATCCGGATCCTTTTTGAAACGGACAGGGGTCTGGGTATTTCCAATAGTCATGATGGTTCCGTCTGTAGCTTCTGCTTCTGTGATGGTGAATTTCAGTGTGCCATCGATGGTCTGGGTGCAGCCAAGGTTTGTGATGGCACCGGGACGCACCTTTGCCTCCACGGATACACCACTGCCCTGCTTGCCGTGATAAACGCCCAGGCCACGCAGGAAAGGCTTGCCCTTTGCGATTGCCAGATGGAAGGGGCCATCATGACCCAGCAGAATCGTGCCGTCCACATAATCTGTGGTCACGATCTCACAGAAGCTTCCGCCAACGCCTACCATATCACAGATCTTCATGGCCAGACAGGTCTTCAAATCACCCTCGCCTGCGCAGGGAATACCTTTTGCAGTAAGGAGCGAATGTCCTACGATAAATCCGCTCTGAAGCTTTTCGTAAGCACTGTCCGGTGCACCATGATAATAGTAGCAAAGCGCATCCAGATCGTATTCCTTCACAAGCTTTTCCTGTGCCACTGCCACACGTGCGGACCAGTCAAGCTGCTCCGGTGTAGGCTTCTTTGCCATAGGATCTGCTGATTTACCATCCGGAATGATGAAAAATTCCTCGATCTCCCGTTTTTTCTCATCCACCTCAGCCTCAGTCACACTCTCTAACTGACGGTTCAGATCACACATCTCCAGAATCTCCACATGTGCACCGGTCTGTCCCTGGAACATGGTGAAATCACTGTACATATCCAGCATGCCGCAATAATTGCCGCCCAGGAAGCCAAAGCGGCTGCCCCGCAGTCCGGCCTTGACGGATGCAGCTGCCACCCACTGGCTGATCTGCTCCCAGGCACGCTTTGCCTCCGGCCGGTCCGCTGTATTCTCATCCGTCAGGGAAATCTCCGGTGTATGATCCATACCAAGCAATCCATTCACGATCTTGCAGGAGATACCTGCGCGGTTAAAAGCATTGGTCAGCTCCGGTACCGGACATGCCCCGCAATGAGCCAGCCACTCACCGGTGGTGGTCTTTTCGTAATTGATCCGGGCTGTCGGCTGCAGATTCAATATAACAGTAAAGGCCGGACAGATCTGGTGTACCGGCAGTACAGACGCGCTGGTCACATAGGTTCCTGCATGTGCAAAAATCAGATCCACGTTATGCTCATTGAAATATTCTCCAGCCTTTCTGCCCTCTTCCGGACAGTCCACCAATCCGTAAAAATATACCTCTGCCTGTCCCATGGCACTGACGCGATCCGCGATAAACTGACCATATTCAATCAACCGCTCCCGAAGACCTGCGAACTGGTTCCAGTAAGCCTTCAGCCCCATGGTATAGATTCCGATACGCGCCTTTTTTGTCTGCTTTAATTTTTCCATTGTCTAATACTCCTTTCCATGAATCAAAATAATATTTTTTTGCTATCCATTTTTATTTTGTATTTCTTTTACCTATTTCCTATGTTAGTATTACTATAATGATATTTTTTTCATTTGTCATTCGAGGATATTGTTTAAAAATTGCATAATCTTGCGGTCGAATTGTCAAGATTCGATTGCAAGTCTTGTGCGCTGGATTCTCTGTCTGCTTAAAAGGAGTATCAGTTATGCCTACATCCGTTTCTTATCTGGAAAACTATGTCGCCGGCTGGAGCAAAGACTCGGTTCGTCTGATGCCGACTGCCAGCGAAACTGCCAAACGGCTATTTTTCTATGTGCAGGAATGCGGCTATTTCCGCACCGATGCCTCCTATTATACGGAGCGCGCAAATCTGAACAGCTATTTCGTCATCTATACGATCTGCGGCAAAGGCAGCTTAACCTACGTTGGAAACACCTATGAACTGGCTCCCGGATATGCCTGTCTAATCAACTGTAACGAGCACCATTTTTACCGCTGCTGTCCGGATGAAGACTGGGAATTTGTCTGGCTGCATTTTAATGGAATGAATGCGTTAGGATATTATGAAGAATTTGTCAAAAACGGTTTTCACCTGCTGCAATGTCCCGACCCTGACCGCATGGAGCTCATGCTGCGCCGCATCGTCGCGATTCACCAGAAAGCAGATGCCACGACAGAACTGATCTCCTCAGAGCTGATCACTTCCGTTCTGACCGAATTTCTGACTGATACATGTACCGGATCGCAAAACGGATTTATCATGCCGGAGAGTATCAAAGAAACAAAACGATATATCGACAGGCATTTCCGCGAAGCGCTGACGCTTGACGAGCTGGCTGCCCGCATTCCTGTCAGCAAATATCACCTGTCACATGAATTTAAAAAATATGTAGGAAAGCCGGTGAATGAGTACATCATCTGCACGCGGCTTTCCTACGCAAAAGAGCTGCTTCAGTTTTCTTCCCTGTCCGTCAACGAGATTGCCTACGAGATCGGGATCAATCAACCGAGCTATCTGATCCGGCTATTCAAAGAAAGGGAGTCTGTGACTC
>CAVITM010000204.1:0-3814 GCA_963645455.1 Moraxellaceae bacterium
GTAGAGACATATTTTTTCAGACGACAAATGGTATCCTCCAAGGATACGGCACTGCTTAAAAATGCCTGCATATTGATCTTGATCACATCGTATTGATTCAAATGCTCCAGGTAAGATGCCGATTGATGAATCTTTAGGTCGTCAAATAAGTCGGATGTATCTTCTCCCACACTGTAATAAGCTGCCAACATATCTGCTGCCATCGACTTGCCAAACCGACGCGGCCTGCTCACACAGACATACTTTTGTTCTGTTCTTACAACCCGATTGATCCTGTCAATCAGGAGTGACTTATCCACATAAATTTGTGACCGCCGGCTCGTGCGAAAGCGCTCACTTCCCGGATTCAGATAGCTTCCCATCGTCATTTCCTCTCTGGTGATCATTCGTTTTGTTTTAAGCAGTTTAGTATTTTTTATTATACGCTGAGGAGGGCAGAAATACAATGATGCGAGTTTTAAAAATTCACTCGAAATTCCAGATACAATCAGCCAGTCAGAGAAATATCACATACCTTTGCACATATCCTCTATCCATTCCCTGCGGATGATCTCTTTTTTCCACCGCTCCGGGATATTGTCATATCCGTAGTAGATGCCCGCAAGGCCACCTGCTATGGCAGCTGTTGTATCTGTATCATGTCCGAAGTTAACAGCTCTTTCTACGCACGCTTCATAGCTATCCGTGTTGAGCAGGCACCACAAGGCAGCCTCTATGGATTCGATCACATAGCCTCCGCTCATGATCTCGGATTCCGGAATCTGTCTTAATACTTCAACGTCCCGGATTCTCTTAAAATATATGAGTTCGTTTTTGGAAATTGCATCATTCTCATAAAAAGAAAATGCGGTATGTAATGCCTGTTCAAGAAGTACCTGAACTGGCGCATTTTTCTTTGCCAGCTCCCTCACGCAGAAAAAGTAGATGCCACAAGCCATCTTGCTTCTGATATGTGCATGGGTCAGGGCTGACATATCATGAATGATTTTTATCGCCTCTGTATCATCCATACCCACTTCATCCTGCAGATATTTTACATAAATGCAAACCGGAAGGATCCGCATCAGGGAACCATTGCCGTTGCTGTCTTCTCCGGTTCTTCCGCAGGTGCTGACATCTCCCGACTGCATATAAGCATAGATGGCCATACTGCAGGTATTTCCTTCATCAAACACTTTGCCTTCCGGTGTGAATTCGCCATCATTCTCCCAGGCCACAAAATGATCCATTACCTTTTTCAGATTCAAGCCATCGGTCTGCAACGCTTTCAGAGTAGCCAATGCCATACTGCTGTCGTCGGACCAGGAACCTTTTGGTACATTATATGCGCCGTAGCCCCGCATTTCCGATACCGGATCTGCCTGCCTTTCTTCTCTGCTTGAAAATTCTACCGGCACGCCCAATGCGTCGCCTACGACCAGCCCCATCATTCCATCCAAATAAAGCATTTTTGAGCCGCCTGTTTCTGCCTTGCTTACATATGTACTCATATGAAAACCTCCTCTCCCTCTACCAGTCTTCCTCAAACTCATCCATCGCATCATCGACACCGTCTGCGTAATCGGGGTCGGTCTTGTATCTCTCATCATCATAATCGTCATCCATGTAGATGTCATCATAGCCTTCGTCATAGGATTGATAAGGAGACGCTTTGCTTCCTGATGTTGATTTATTACTGTGGCTACTGCTGCCGGCGGAGCTCTTAGAACTGCTGCCGGAATTACTCGTAGCGGATTTGCTTGATGAGCTGCCAAGCGAACTGCCGGATGAACTGCCGGTCGACTGTCTGCTATAAGTAGAAGTCCCGCCTGACGTGTATTTTCTGGCACTTGGCCTATGTATATAGCAATATTCGCTTTCAAGCGCTCTGTAATTATCACAACCGCTCATGATACATTTTTGGGATATTGATTCATTTACCATAACAACAATCCCCAGGATACAAGCAGCCATAACGGTCACCATGAGCACTTTTGAAAATGAATTCTTTTTCATATGGATTCCCTGCCTTTCTACTTTGATGAGTGAGAGCCGGCTATCGCAACAATGATCAACACTGCAATTACCTCCTTGTGACTTGCCAATTGAAAAGAGCCATCCTGGAAGCTTTTGTTTTCCTTCCCTAGGATGACTCTATTGTGCGAAATCACAAGTCCATAAATCTCCCCTTGTGTACCGAACGTTTGTTTAAAGCAACTTACTACTCACAAACCGAACGCTGATCGTCCGCATCGTTGTCAAATGCTTCAAAACTATCGCCGTAGCGGTCAATTGTTTTCTGAATCTCAACGCAATAATCGCGAATATGCGCGATTCGCTGTAAATCAGGTTGTATCCACGAGCAGATCCACATCGCTGTGCTCATTCGCCGTACCCCTTGCGTAAGAGCCAAATAAATATACAGCCGGGAGGCAGTACTTTTCAGCGATTGGTCTGATAATCTGTCGAACTTCTTCAATCGTATAAATCATGTCTTGCCCTCCTCCGTATGATCCTTATGGCTTTATCTTAACAAAAAAAATTGTACTTCGCAAGCAACTGTGCTCAGCACGGAGCGTTTTTATCATATAGGAACACAGTTTCCTATAGAGTGAAAAAAGAGCAGCCACAAAACTGCAGCTGCCCTTCACGTTCCAGTACATCCTGATTATTTTACCAGCTCTTTGACCTTTGCTGCCTTGCCGACACGTCCACGCAGGTAGTTGAGCTTTGCACGGCGAACCTTACCACGACGAACGACCTCGATCTTCTCTACGTTGGGAGAATGAAGGGGCCAGGTCTTCTCTACGCCAACACCGTTGGATAATTTACGAACGGTGAAAGTCTCGCGGTTGCTGCTGCCCTGTCTCTTTAATACGGTTCCCTCGAATACCTGTACACGCTCGCGGTTACCCTCGATGATCTTGCCGTATACTTTAACGGTATCGCCTACGTTGAACTGGGGAATCTGCTCTTTCATCTGAGCTGCTTCGATGTTCTTGATGATTTCTGAGTTATTCATTTTGTGACCTCCTATTATTTTGACGTTCTTAAAATGCCATTCGTTACATTTCAGAGGACCATCGCTTATTTTCACAACAGATTGATTTTATCAGATTGGTGTGGGTTTTGCAACTACTTTTTTTCAAGAGCCAGGCTCGCCCGCTCTGCGGGAGTCAGATCCGCTCCGGGCAACAGATCCGGCCGACGTTCTACGGTGCGAAGGATTGACTGCTGTCTGCGCCATGCGTCCACCTTGGCATGATCGCCGGAGAGCAGGATAGGCGGCACCTTTTTGCCGTTCCATTCCTCAGGGCGGGAATACTGGGGATACTCCAGTAAATTGCCCTCTAAAGATTCGGTACTGCCGGATTCGTCGTTGGTAAGTACGCCAGGCACCATGCGGCTGATGGCATCCACCATGACCATGGCCGGCAGCTCGCCGCCGGTGAGCACATAGTCTCCGATGGAGACATAGTCCGTGACGATCTCCTCCAGCACACGCTCGTCAATGCCCTCGTAGTGCCCGCACAGCAGGATCAGATCCTGTTCCGATGCAAGCTCCTTTGCCTGGGGCTGGGAAAAAATCCCTCCCTGGGGCGTCAGATAGACGGTGCGGGGCTTGTAGCCGATACGATCCACCACCGAGCGCCACGCATCATAGACCGGCTGTGCCTGCATGACCATGCCGGCGCCTCCGCCATAGGGATAATCGTCTACTTTTTTATGTTTGTCCAGTGTGTAGTCCCGGATATTGATGCAATCGATGGTGACAAGACCCTTGTCGGCAGCCCGTCCGATGATACTGGTGTTCAATCCCTGGGAGACCATATCC